>CATLDS010000013.1 GCA_949902685.1 uncultured Christensenellaceae bacterium
GCATCACCGTGTCCTGCCAGGTGGAGCGCAGCCAGTACCAGAACCGCGATGTGGCAATGAAAATGCTGGTTTCCAAATTGGTGGAGATCAAAGAACGGGAAAATCTGGAGAAGATTTCCGATATTCGCGGGGAACAAAAGGAGATCACCTGGGGCAGCCAGATACGCTCCTATGTGTTTATGCCTTACACTATGGTGAAAGACCACCGCACTGACTATGAGACTAGTGATGTCTCTGGTGTAATGGACGGAGATCTATCAGCGTTCATTAATGAATATCTCAAGAAATCACATTCAAAGAGTGAGGATTAGATGAAAATCTATGATTATATGAACCTCTTGATATTGAGAGATGTTAAAAATACTGACGAACTAGGTAATGGTTTACATTACGTATTCGACTCATTAAAAAAATTGGCAAAAAAGGATATTAATGCAGAAGTATTACCGCTCAATAAAAATAGTGTAGCCGTAATTGCGAAAGAAGCGGACGAGTATTGTTTATACCTAGTCGTTGGGACGGAATATCTATTGGACAGCATTCAACTAGTCGTGAAAGATAAAAAATTAGAGTCCATTTATAGATATTACCAGACCCAATTGTTAGGCTAATATATATTGGAGAATTTATGAAAAAAGTATATCATGTATCACATGTTGCTGGTATTAAAGTGCTGGAACCAAGAGTTTCTACGCACGGCAAAGCCTATGTGTATGGGTCAATTAATCTACCATTTACATTAATATTCGGTTCAAAGAAACTGAAAGGTGACTTAGATGGTCCATATGGTGTATTTACTAATAGTGGATTGCCATTTATTATTGAGGCTTATGAAGGTGCACTAGAAAAGTTATTTAAGGGAGAAAGTTGTTCAATATATGAATTAGACCCGACTGATTTTGAGAGCGGAAAGACGGGTTTTGGCGGAGAAATTGTCAGCGAGAAACCTGTGAAAATATTAAAAGAAACTCGAGTGGAAGATATCTATGAATTGTTATTAAAATATGAAAAACAAGGGAAGATAAAAATATTTAGATATTCGAATGATAAAGAATATCAAACATATATTAGGTCTCATATAAAAGATAGGTTAATGAGATACGGCATAATGCATGATACTAGTTCAGATATCTTTAAATTCTGTAAGCAACATTATGCTGATATAGTGGATGAAATCAAGAGAGAGCAAGAATATTTTGGATTTATTAAAAAAAATGAAAACAAAGTACAACAATAGGTTTAGCTAAGCAAAAATGCACTTTTCTATAAGTGCATTTTTAATTTAAATCTAGTGGTATTTTTTCTGCTAGGGCGTGGTTGGAGTATGATTTATCATCAGTAACTTCTTTTATCACTTTAATATACTCTGGCATATTGAATTTCTCATCTTCACTCGCCATCTCTATCTCGCATACAGCGCGTTTCTTCGCGAAAGGATATTGGTCGAGTTCAAAATAATGATTATCATGCATTATGCAGTAACGGTCCTTTCTTATTTGGTGTAATCTTGTGTCTGCGTCAGTGAGCAGAGTCAAGTATTCGCGTTCGGTAATTCTTCGTTCGGTCTCAATTCGTTTCATCGGTGTGACTTGCTTTTTCGTGGTGGCGGTATATATGTAACTACCATCTAGTCCGCGCTGGCGTACACGGGTCTCAGTGTCGGCATTCTCGCTATTAAGATATGTTTGCAGTATGTTTACCTTTTTACAATTAGCGAGTTTTACGAGTAGGTTAGGCTCCGGTCTTTCAATGAGAAATTTTCGCTCAATTTCAAATGGTTCGGGCTCGCCGAGGAATGCACATATCTCTTTAAATAACCTTTTAATCTTAATATCAAAATCAGTTGAATTGTCAACCGCTCTAAGATGAGGATGACCTACCCATGCGTTCATGGTACGTGTATCAGCCTCTATTGCCTCTTCTAGATTTTCACGTCTAGCCTGATTATTGGCCGTAGTGTAGAATTCTTCAGCTCCTTTTGCGGCTGTTACCAAGTGGAATACTGCGTCATAGTCATGATCTCGTATCTGTATTTCATTGAGGTTAAGATCCTTTAATATTCGAGAGTATTCATCATCGCTCATATATGCACGAGCGTCCATCAATCCGCGATCACAGATTAGTATGACTTTCTCATAAGGAAGGCTTCGGCATGCCTCTTCGTAGAAACGTTCTTTCTCAAGTTGTAACTTGACGATATTCTTCTCGAAAGCATAGTTGTTTTTAATCATATTTGGGTTTAGATTGTTCAGCATTAATTCGGTGGCGGTCTCGTTCAAGAAGATGACCTTATAACCACGCTGAGACAATTTCTGCTCGATGTAACTTAGACCTGTAGTCTTACCAGCACATGGTCCGCCAGTGATTACAATTTTAGTGAATTTCATTATTTATCCTTTTAACCCCTATATAAATAGGATAGTTTTTTATTTCATTTTTGTCAAATCAACTAAGTATAGATTAATTGAATTCCTTTAGAATAGTTTTATTTGTTCGGTTGATTATATTTAATATTTATAGTATAATCTTAGTTATGAAATCGGGCTTTAAAATATTGGCTATAGAGAGTAGTTGTGATGAGACGAGTTGTGCTGTCGTAGTGGACGGCAGAGTTTGTCTATCAAATATCGTGTCTAGCCAAATAGATATTCACACTCGTTTTGGAGGTGTAGTACCTGAAGTGGCGAGCCGAAATCATGTGACAGCGATAGACAATGTGGTTAAACTTGCATTAGAAAAGGCAAATTGTACTCTTACAGATATTGACGCTATTGCCGTGACGTATGGTGCTGGACTTATTGGGTCGCTATTAGTGGGAGTAAGTTATGCTAAAGGGCTCGCATATGTTACAAAAAAACCACTTATAGCAGTTAATCATATTTACGGACATATAGCAGGTAATTATTTGACATACCCAGAACTCGAGCCACCTTTTATATGCTTGTTAGTAAGTGGTGGGCATACCGCTATCATTCGAGTGGAAGATTATAATCATCATGAAATTATAGGGAATACCTTAGACGATGCTGTAGGGGAATGCTTCGATAAAGTGGCTCGTGTGCTGGGACTCGGCTACCCTGGTGGGCCTAAAGTAAGCAAGTTGGCTGAGAGCGGTCAAGCGAATATTCAGTTCACTAAGCCCAACGATACACTTGGTCTCAACTTCAGCTTTAGTGGAAAGAAGACTGCGGTGATTAACTACATTCATAAATTAGAGCAGGCTGGTCAAGTCATACCACGAGAGTATATTTGTGCCAGTTTTGAGACATGGGTGGTCGATGAACTGGTAGAAAAAACTATTAAAGCGTGCGAACAATACGGATATAAAAAAGTAGTTATTGCGGGAGGTGTAAGTGCGAATGCGAGACTTAGGAAAGAGTTACAAGAGAAATCAATAGCAAAGGGGATAGAATGCTATGTACCAAAATTCGAGTACTGCACGGATAATGCGGCGATGATTGGTAGTGCAGCATATTTTGCTTATCGTGACGGCATAGGTATAACGGATATGAGTTTAGCACCTAAGCCAAATTTGAGTTTATAAGGAGTATTAATGGAATTAGAACAGGCAATTAAGCAAAGATGCTCATGTAGGACATATTTACCTACCGCTATTAGTGATGAGCAAATTTATAAAATCGTGGAGTCTGCTAGATTGGCTCCTTCTAGCAAAAATGCTCAGCAATGGAAATTTGTATGCATCAAGGCTAAAAAAGAAAGTCACGATATAGCAGATATTATGAAGAATTATTACCTAAATAATAAAGATAATGAAGAGGCAATGAAAGGTGCAGGTAGTGTGTATTCCACAGGCTTAATCTTAGATCAATGTCCGGCAATAATTTTAGTTTTTACCGATAGTGAGCGAATTGATAGAACTAAGGTAGAAGATACATCCGCCGTATTGAGTATAGGTGCAGCGGTAGAACATATGATGCTAACTGCTACAGATATGGGACTAGGTTGTCTATGGATAGCAGATACATATTTTGTCCGTGATGAATTGGCGGATTATATTTTAGATAAACTTAAGGGAACTAAATACGAGTCATTTATAAATGTGAACAACAGGTTATTATGTGCTATGGCAGTAGGAGAAGCAGGTGAGCCAAAGTATACCCGTCCACGCAAGTCAATGGAAGAGATTCTGTGTATTATTAACAATTAAAAAGCTTATAGAAAAAGTAATATTAATAACGGATTAATTTCTGTTATGCGTCTATGGTGTAATGGATAGCACAATGGTCTTCGGAACCATTAGTTCGGGTTCGAATCCTGATAGGCGCACCAACTATACTAACCAAAAATCTTTTTGAGAGGTGGTAATTTGAAGTATGAGAAATATTATAGATTAATTAAAGCACAGAGCGAAATTTTTGATAAAACTCAAAATTGTGAAATTGGACAAACATGGAAATATCATTTATTACCAGTGATAAATAATTCACTTATTCTTGCTGAAAAATACAACGCAGATAAAGATGTAGTTGAAGTTGCAGCAATATTTCATGATTACGCTGATTTGCTAGATATGGCTAATCGTGATAAACATCATATACTGGGAGCTGAATTCGTTGAGAAAATATTACAAAAAGATGGTTTTAAGCAAAATTTTATAGATAAAGTTAAACTTTGCATATTAAATCATAGAGCAAGCGTCGTTAATGAAAAATTTTCGATAGAAGAAATTTGTGTGGCAGATGCAGATGCTATGAGTCATTTAGATAGTGTGGTTGAGTTAATATGTTGGCGAGCATATCTTGGTGAGAGTATAGAAGAATGCAATAAGTTTGTAAAAAGAAAAATTGAGAAAAGTTATGCTAAAATGAGTAAAGAAACTAAAATTTTAATGAAAGACAAATATGATTGTATTATGAAAGTTTTATTTTGATTTTTAAAGTCAAAATTAAAAAAATCAAAATTTTGTGTGAGAAATCAAAAGTATGTCGCAAAATCAAAAAAGACTTTGCTATGTGTTGACACGAATATAAACAACTAGAAGTCTTTTTATGGAGGGAATATGAATTTTGAGATAAAAAAGGTAAAAATCTTTGTTACGATACCGATTAAGGATGTTGAGAAAATAAGAACTGCCGTTTGTAGTGCGGGTGCGGGAATAATCGGTGATTATGATTATTGTACTTCATCAGTAAAAAGTATCGGTACATTTAGACCAAATGAAAAAGCAAATCCATATATAGGAATACAGAATAAATTGGAATTTGTAGAAGAAGAAAAGTTGGAATTCATTTGCGAAGTTGAAAAGGTTAAGCAGGTAATAAAAAAGTTACGCGAAGTACACCCTTACGAAGAACCTGCTATTGATATTTATCCTTTGTTGGAAGAGAGCGATTTTTAATAATTAAAATTAATCGACATACTATTAGCGATAGCATAAGTGTCTTAAAAATTATTATGGAGAATTAAAATGACTAAAGAAAAGATATTTGAGTTTATTAAAAAGCAAAAGGTGGCATTTATCTCTTCAGTTGATGGGAAAGGTTATCCAGTAACTAGAGCGATGCTTTCTCCACGCGAAATTGATGGAAATGATATATATTTCTCCACTAATACTTCAAGTAAAAAAGTTGAGCAATATTTAGCAAACAATAAGGCCTGCGTTTACTTTTATAAGAAAGGCATATTAAAGTATCAAGGTGTAACGATTTTAGGTACGATGCAAGTATGCACTGACCAAGCGACCAAGGACAAGATTTGGCGTTTTGGCGACAAGATATTTTATAAACAAGGTGTGACCGATCCTGATTACTGCGTTTTGAAATTTACTGCACAAGAAGCAGAATATTATTGTGATTTTAAAATTGAAAATGTTAAAATATAGCATTTGTATAGAGCAAGATTTCATTCTATAATCCTGAAATTTTATGGAAATAACGAGGCGCTTATTGTCATATAACTGAATGCATTTGACTATTCAATAATAATATAATATAATGACATTATGGTAGCAACATATAAAATAAATTTAGAGAACCTAAAAACAAATTATCTTACATATGCAGATTTTGGAAGTGTATATTTTCCAATAAAGACAAATCATAATTCTATAATTTTAAAGCAACTAAAAAAACTAGGATGTGGATTTGAAACTGACAGTGTAGAGCATATAAAGAAAGTATATTCACCTAATATAGCACAAAAAATAATGTATTCAAATGTTGCTAAATCATTTGAAGATATTTTATGGACGATAAAGCATAAAATATCTTATTATACTGTAGATGATGAACAAACACTAAGACAAATAATCAATTTAGCGATAAAATACAAATTACCAAAATTAAAAATAAATATAAGATTAAATGTTTACGAATGTTTCAAAAAAGAATTTGACTTAAAAGGTGCAGTGGATTCGCGACTAGGTGCTTTTATAAGCAAAGCAAAAGATTTACTAAAAATTATTAATGAAGAAAATAGAATAAATATTGAGAAGGGATTTAGCTTCTATATTCAAGCAGAAATTCATAACGATGAAGATTGTTTAATCAAAATGCTGAACCATATTATTAAACACTTCGATAGAGATATAGGTATTTCATTCATTAATCTAGGTGGTGGTGCTACCAAAGAACGATTGATACACAGCATGCCAACTATAAAGAAGACGCTCGAATATTTTAATGCTAAAGGTTTAGTTTTAGAGCCGGGAAGATATATGGTAGGTAATGTAGAGGATTTATATTTACCATGTATTAGAGTTGTTGATAATATAGAGATAAATAACGAAATTGTGGCGACACTTCCAGTTGGAATCTATCATGGTCTTATTGATACACTTTTGCACAAAAGAAATTTTGAAATTTATGTTGTCAATCAAAGTAATCTCGAGAAACTAGAGCAAACCTTGCAGTCTAAAGTGAAATTGGTTTTGCGAGGACCTACAGCAGATTCGCTAGATGTATTAGGAATTTTTGCTATACCAAAATTAAAAATAAATAACGATACTGTTTTTGTAATAAAAAATATTGGAGCATACGTAGAAGTTTTTGATTCTGCTTTTTCTGGTAAAATAAAGTGCAAATATGTTACAGATATTGAAAATTAAAGTAATTTAAAATTAATTAATTCTATACTGTCCACTAATTCTGTATGGATTGGTTTAGATAGGTCGGTAGATAAATATTTCTTATTGTCGTCAGCGAATGTCGTGACGGCATTTTTTTCGCTTAAAACACAGCCTAAGAAATTCGCTCCGCTAGAGATACCTACTGGGAGTGATAGTTCAGTACATAGTTTTTGGCTCATAGCGATAGCGTCTCTATCGCTAATAGGTATGATTTCATCTATTATATTATCGTCATATAGACTAGGTACTATCTCGTCGCTAATGCCTTGTATCTTGTGGTGGCAGAAAGGTGGTATGTTGGATAGTATCCTTGCTCTGCTAGGCTCAATGGCGACTATTTTTGTGCCGATTGATTTTTTTAGAGATTTACCTACTCCTACTAGTGTCCCAGAAGTGCCTACTCCAGCGACAAAACTATAGATATTTTTGTTTTTCAATTGTTTTATAATTTCATGCGCCGTGAAGAGTGCGTGTGCCTTTATGTTACTTGTATTAGCGAACTGTTCCGTGCAGAAGTATCCATTTTTTTTGTATTCCTCACATAAATCAAACGCTGACTTAAAATCGTCAGTTTCTACTAATGTAGCGCCTAATTGTCTTATTAGAGATTTTCGTTCGCTACTCATATTCTTAGGCATGATAATAGTTACAGGGTTACCTAGAAGATTTGCCACTGCACAGATTGATATTCCCATATTGCCACTGGACACTTCTACAATCTTATCGCCAGTATGTAATTGTTCGTTCGTGTACGCATCGAAAAAGATTTGATATGCAACTTTATCTTTAATACTACCAGTAAGTGAATACCATTCGCATTTGGCATACACTTTATGTTTACTCCCGTTAAAACTATAATTAATCTCCACAATCGGTGTGTTGGTTACAAGTGATTTGATAGTTTTAAATTTTTTTCTTAATTCTTTTGTTAATGTCATAGTTCATTATATGATAAATTTTAGTTATTGTTGATACTTTTTGTTTATTTCCAACAAAAAGAGAATATTTAGTTAGAAAAAATTGTAAAATCTGTGTACTTAACAATGAAATGATGCTATAATAAAATAGAATAACTAGAAATGGAGGTGACGGCATGATTAAAAAGGAAATGATCGCCATGCTGCTTGCGGGCGGACAGGGCAGCAGACTGGGAGTTCTTACCGCAAAGGTGGCAAAACCCGCAGTGTCTTTCGGCGGCAAGTACCGTATTATTGATTTTCCGTTGAGCAACTGCATCAATTCAGGAGTGGATACGGTAGGAGTCCTGACACAATATCAGCCGCTGCGGTTGAATACACATATAGGGATTGGGATTCCGTGGGATCTGGACCGGAC
>CATLDS010000014.1 GCA_949902685.1 uncultured Christensenellaceae bacterium
CTTTACGTTTACATTAATGACAGTAAGAGTCGTAAGGTAAGGTCTATAGTAGATATTAGATCTGCATTCAATAGCAATAAGTTAGCGAAGGATAAAAAAAGCGGCGAGTATTTTGGTAATAGCAAATTAGGGAAGCTAGAAATTTTCACTAAGAACTATGAATTACCAACGACATATGAAAGGCAAATAACGAAAGATGATGCAGAAAACGAAGAAAATGAAGATAAAAAAAAGGAATTAGAAGATGAGATAGGCCTTAAACAAACTTACAAATTAGTTGTAAATGAATATACTTCATCTAACTACCTGTATGTCAAGGTTGGTAGAGAATGGAAACATTTACCTAAAAATGAAATAGGTTATTTCGTAGGTAGAGACTTTATCACTCTTGATAAATCTCAAGGTATGGAGAATGGTGTTAAATCACTGGAAGACCTGAAGGATAAAGATCTCTCAGTATCCACTCGTTATGGTAATTATGCTATCACAGCAGTATGTGCTGATTCCACTTTTGAGTTGGGTGAGGTAATTGCGAAAGAAAAATTAGATCTTGAGAATATGCAGAAGACGACTCTTGTCCCAGTTCTAAACAAAGATTCAAACGAAGTTGAATGGAAAGAGAAAGATGGCAGTGCTGAGCATCTAGAAGGTACTATCTCCGAGCAGGTTTTTAAAAAGGTTGATGACCTAGCGACAGGTAAGAAGAAATCAGTCCTAGAGGTTAGAAATTACACTTATGATGCGGGCGGACCATACATCAGTGTAGTGCAAGAGAAATTAGGACGACAAGTACTAGTCGCATTAAGTAATCTATATGAACTAGATGCTTATGGCAAACCTGACAGTACTAAACCGATTATAAAACCTGATCAAGATATTGTAAAAATAAATTTAGATAATTACATAACAGAACGTGTTGGTGTAATTATCAAAGATAATGGTGGTAATATCATAGAGCAGTTCGTGACCGAGCCACTTACTCGTGAGCAAGTTAAGAAAAGATTTGATACAGTCAAATATATGCAACACGTAGATACTCAGTTTGACGAGACGGCCGAGGGGGAAAAGACCACATATCTTCGTCTGCGCAATGGTAAGTATGTTGAGGAGAAGAAAGCCATTCGTCCTATCTGTTGGGATTATGTTGATAATGACATGTATCTTAAGGACAAAGATAAATCTAAATATAGATATTTAGCGCACACTACAGGTGGAGACTTTATTGTCGATGAGGCTACATATAAGACGGGCAGAGTTAATGGATTTGTTATTGAGAGAGATAAGAGTAGCGTTGTAGTGAAGAGTAAGAAATCTATTGACACATGTGACGTAATACAGACTGAGAATACAGCGTCTAGTATCAATAAATGCGTTGTAATAAAA
Source organism: uncultured Christensenellaceae bacterium (assembly GCA_949902685.1). Classification (GTDB taxonomy): domain Bacteria; phylum Bacillota; class Clostridia; order Christensenellales; family UBA1242; genus Onthoplasma. The sequence goes on from CATLDS010000014.1 coordinate 1,384, forward strand.
GATTTAGAGGAAGAAAGAAAGAAAGAAATAGTTAAGACATGTTGTGATGATTTCTTAAAGGCATATAAAGCGAACAACTATAGTTTAGATGAAGTACTTGTTAACGGTGAGTATCAAGAATTAGATGACCAAGCAAAGAAATTCAATAGATATCAAATTACAGATGTTGCTGAGCGTGAATACTATGCAGGCAATACAGATGATTACAAGTATCTAGAGAATAGCCCGCTTTCATATGATAAAGGCAAACTAAATGGTGGCCCTAAATATAACACTAAACGCAGAATTAAAGATTTCTTGAAAGATTGGCTCAAGGGTGCTGGCTTTGCTGCTGCGTTTACATTTAGTATAGGCGGTATCATCGCTGGTCTAGTCTCTCCGTATATCCTAGCAGCATTAGTTGGTGGTACATTACTTGCAGCACCAATTGGAGCGGCTGTATTAGCCATTAGTGGTGCAAGGAAAAATCATAAATTGCAAGCAGGTTTAAATCCTAAGAAGAGTAGTACCAAACTACAGAAAGACAGCATAGAGCGAGAAATCAATGACGAATTGACTAACATTATAGAGCAGACAGACGAATTAATGGCAGAGAACGAAAAGAAAATCAATGTTGAACAACAAAAAGTGAAAAGCAAACAAGCAAAGTATAAAAAAATATCCGAAAAACTTGATTCAATGACTGCTGAATTAACAAGAAATCGAGAAGCACAGGTGGAGTCTGATAGAATATATACCGAATGTAATAAAGAAATTCAGACTCTAATATTACAGATTAATAATCTTGAAGAACCTTTTAATGAATCTTTGAGGTCTTTAAAAGAAGCCAAGGAAGAGTCGGAAATTTCATTTAAAGATCAAGAGCTCAAGTATGATTTGTATATAGAAAAATTCAATTTAACATTTGAAGCGGATAAAGAGGTAGAGGAAGCACTCGAGAGATATAATAAATTAAATGAAGAGTTTGAGAAAATTGATAATGAACGTATGACTAAATTTAACGAGAGTTGTGCAGATCATTTAACCGATGAGGATAGAAAAGTTATTTTCGAACAACTTAAAGAGTTGCAGGCGGAATTGGACAAGCGTGAACCAGTATTAAGAGAGGCTAGGCAAGCGAAAAATGACGCATATAAGAAACAAAAGAACGCTCGTAAAAATGAAAAAACAGCAGAAACAAAATATAATAATGCCAAAGCCAATTATGATGAATTGTGTTTAAAATATAAGATTACAGTTGCTAATCACGAAGAATTGAAACAACAAATTGACGAGAAGAAATATAAAAGAGAAGAACTTATACAGAAGAGAGATAACGCAAATAAGACTAAAGAAGATTTGTTAAAGAGAGAACAAGAACTAGAAACCAGCATTGATTTAAATCAAAGTGATCGTGAGATGTTGGAGATGGATATCATCTCTGGTTATACTCAAAAATCTAAAGTAGTAGCAGATGTTCAGGCAACGCAGATCCCTATGATTGATCGTATAGACGAAGTTGCGCAGAAACTTATTGATATGTCTACTATCGACCATAAGGCTGAATTTATTGTTAAAGATGGCAAGGCACAGGTAAATGATAGCAATACCGCCTTGTGTCAAGATTACAAGAAGAAGATTAGGGAATTGAATGATAATATCAAGACACTCAAAAAGGATCTTAAGAAGGCTAAATCTGAGACTGAGCAAAAATTCATACAGGATAAACTTGATGTGGCAGAGAACGAACTAAAAGAAATGCAGAACACATATCATGCTACTAGCGTACTTGATCATGAGGGAGAAGAATATCGTAGACAGGTAAAGAATGTCAAGACAGTCAAAGCATTCTTGCAGTTAAAATATTATGGTACTGATGACGAGAAAAAACTTCTAAAAGATTTCAAATACGACCCTAAGACTAGAGAATTTACTTATACTGGTAAATTGACTGCTACTAAACGAAAAGAAAAGAAAGCAGAACTAAATACAAAATTAGAGAACACTAAAAAACTTGTTCAAGAAAAGATGGCTGAGAAGAGAACTGTAAATGTCAATGGTAAAGATGTCGTAATTGTCATTGGTGACATTAAGACAGAGACTAATGCAGAAAATGTCAAAAAAGATAAGGTTACCGAGATTATTAAAGAGAATATGCCTATCATTGAGGTTAAAGCAGAAGGAAAAACGCCAGACGTGACTACAACTCCAGAGCCAGTGAAAGAAGAAATTAAAGAAAAAACCGCAGACGTCAAAGTAGAGAAAAGTGCAGAGACATCTACGAGAAAGAAACAAGATAAACTTACTAATTTAATAACATTAAAAACAAATGGAAAGATTACTTATAAATGCACGCTGGACGTTATAAATGAAAACCAAGTAAGAATTACAGTTAAAGGGGCTAAGAAATCTGGAGATAAAAGAGAGATAAAGGTAGATGAAGTTGTCAACCTTGATAATAAGAATACTTATTATGATCAAATATGTGAGTGGATTAAAAAGTATTCTTGGGGTTCGGGCGTTGAAACTAAAAAGATTCAAGAGGCTGTGAAGGCTTTTATAATAAAACATGGCAGTGAATTTAATAAAGAAGATGTAGCAGAACTATAATCCAATAGGCAAAGTGGCGATTTGTCTTAGGAGATATTGAAAAGATATCCGCTCGCTCGGCGTAAAAGAGCAATTAAGGTGGGTATATCCAATTAGGGTGGAACCGCGGTATTAAATTATCGTCCCTATGCAAACTTTTTGCATAGGGATTTTTGTTAATGAAGAAGACTCTATTCTCCATCATTACATATCATTCATATGATAAGATAGCAAATTAATAGAATAAAGGAGAAAATATAATGAACAATTTTGATAAAATAGTGAATTTATGTAAAAACCGTGGATTTGTATTCCCGGGTAGTGACATTTATGACGGACTCGCTAATACTTGGGATTACGGCCCAGTGGGTGTAGAACTAAAGAATAATATTAAGCGCGCTTGGTGGAAGAAATTTGTGCAAGAGTCACATAATTCTTTCGGCGTGGATGCAGATATTTTCATGAATAGTAGAGTATGGGATGCGAGTGGTCATACAGCAAGTTTCTCTGATCCTAAAATGGACTGCAAATCATGTAAAACTCGTCATAGAGCAGACAATTTGATAGAGGCACATGCTAAGGGTAAAGTCAATCCAGACTTGATGAGCAATGAGGAGATGGAGAAATATATCGCCGAGCATAAAGTAGCGTGTCCTAAGTGTGGTAAAAGTGAATGGACGAACATTCGTAATTTTAACTTAATGTTCTCTACTTCTAGAGGAGTGACCGATGACAGTCAAAATCTTATCTACTTGCGCCCAGAGACTGCTCAGGGAGAGTTTGTTAATTTTCTAAATGTACAACGCAGTATGCGTGCTAAAGTGCCATTTGGAATTGCGCAGATTGGTAAGGCTTTCCGTAATGAAGTGACTCCGGGTAATTTTATCTTCCGTACGATAGAATTTGAACAGATGGAGCATCAGTGGTTCTGTAAGGCAGACACCAGTATGGATTTCTACGAAGAGTACAAGAAGAGAGCAATGGATTTCTTGCTAGACTTAGGCTTTAATCATGAGCATTTGAGATATCATGACCATGATAAACTTGCACACTATGCGAAGGCAGCTTGTGATATTCAATATCAGTATCCAATCGGTTGGGAAGAATTGAATGGTATTCATCATCGTGGAGACTGGGACTTATCTCGTCATCAAGAGTATAGTGGAAAATCAATGTTCTATCTAGACCCATACACGAACGAGAAATATGTCCCTAATGTTATTGAGTATTCTATAGGTTGTGACCGACTGACTTTGGCAGTTTTGTGCGAAGCGTATGAGGAGCAGACTCTAGAGGGTGGAGACACGCGTGTAGTGATGCATTTTCATCCAGCAGTAGCACCATATAAAGTAGCAATCTTACCTTTACAGAAAAACTTAAGTGATAAGGCTAACGAAGTATATACCAAACTTGCTAAGCATTTCATGGTGACATACGATGAGGCAGGTAGCATTGGTAAACGATATCGCCGTCAGGACGAAATTGGTACTCCTATGTGTGTAACAATCGACTTCGATACATTAGAGAATAATACAGTGACCGTTCGTGACCGCGATACAATGGAGCAGATTAGACTACCTATCGAAGAACTAGTAGATTATGTCAGTAAGAAAGTTGTATTCTAATAGTTTGTTATACTCATTTCAAAAAAAATCCGTAAATTTACGGATTTTTTTATATAAATACTTGTCAAAATAATTATTTTATGATATATTACCAAAGTACTTTGAATTTTGCATAAGCAAAACTATAAAGACGAACAAGTTTCTTATATGCGGAGCTGGTAGAGTGGTCTAATACAGCAGTCTTGAAAACTGCCGAGGTGAAAGCCTCCTGGGGTTCGAATCCCTAGCTCCGCGCCATAAATCATCACTATTAAGTGATGTTTTTTATTTTTATATATTTTTAGTAAGTTGTAATAAAATTTTCTATACTTATTTTTTTAAAACTAATATTCAATTCTTTACTTTTTTTGAATTCATATGTTATAATAAACATATAATATAATGAATTTGCTATACGAGAGGAGATAGTCATGGAAGATAAAAGCATTTATCTTGTTTTGAGTCAAACTGGTACTGTATTTTCACGTGCTTTAAAGTTCTTTACTGGTGCGAAATATAATCATGCCTCAATCTCGCTAAGCCCAACTCTTGATAAAATGTATTCATTCGGTAGGCTTAATCCTTATAATCCTTTTATTGGAGGATTTGTAGAAGAGGGCATCAATGTCGGCACATTTAAACGATTTTATAAAACTACAGCCATGGTACTAGAGGTGAAAGTTAGCGAGGAGAAATATAATGGCATCAAATCCTTAATAGACTATGTGAACAACAATAAAGTTAAGTTCCATTATAATTATTTAGGTATATTGTGTGCTTGTTTTAAGAAAAATCATGCACCTAAGAATAGATTTTATTGTTCTCAATTCGTATTGGCTTGTTTGACAGCTTTTGATATAGATAATGCTAGAGAATTGCCTAAGGTTATTAAACCGATAGATTTTATGAAACTTAATAACAAACGCGTAATTTATCGCGGAGTACTTAAGAATTATAATAAAGTAATTATATAAAATTTGACAAATATTTTATTTGTGATATAATAAATATAGAGGTAAGTTATGAAATGTTCAATTTGTGGTAGGACTTTAACTAATAAATATAAATTTTGTCCAGATTGCGGAGCGAGTGTCGTAGAGGAGAAAACTCCAGACGTTACACAAGTAGTCGATGAGGTAGAGAAAGAGAATGAGAAAAACACTACCGCCCCAGAGACTAAAAAAGTGCAAGGCTTCGCTATAGCGGGTTTCGTGCTTAGTTTGGTTTCCATAATATGTGGTAATGGTTTTGCAACAATTGTATGTGCTACATTGGGTCTAATATTCAGTGCTATTTCACTAGCCAAATTTAAACCAGATATTAATAAAGGTAAAGGTTTCTCAATCGCAGGATTGACTATCTCTATTGTGGTGTTAGCATTTGAATTAATAGGATTATTAGCAAATTGGACAATATTTTGGTATTAAAAAGTATGCTTGATTAAGCATACTTTTTTTATTTACTTTTTTTATTATCTTTTTTACACATAATGCTAGCGAGGTCTAGACATTTACATGAATAACCATATTCATTATCGTACCAAGCGACTAATTTTACAAAAGTTGGGTTTAGCATGATGCCAGCTTTTTCATCAAATATGCAAGTATGTTTGTCTCCAACGAAATCGCTAGATACTACAGGTTCATCTGTATAACCAAGCACATCAGGAATAATATCTCGACTATATTTTTTCATAGTTTTGCATATATGCTCATACGTTGTAGGCTTCTTTAATATCACAGTTAAATCAACTGTACTAACATTAATGGTAGGTACGCGATAACTCATACCTGTAAGTTTACCATTTAGATGAGGCAATACTTCACCTACAGCTTTAGCTGCACCTGTAGAACTCGGTATAATATTCGCACTCGCAGCACGTCCTCCACGCCAATCTTTCTTAGACACCCCGTCTACTGTCAGTTGAGTAGCAGTGGTGGAGTGAAAGGTACTCATCAATCCATATTCGACACCATATACGTCGTCTAATACTCGTACTAAAGGTGCTAGGCAGTTTGTAGTACAACTAGCATTAGATACAATATCCATACTAGTGTCATATTTGTCTTCATTCACACCTACAACGAATGTAGGGCAATTTTTACCCGGAGCCGAGATAATGACTTTCTTCGCACCACCTTTCAAATGTTTCCTCGCATCATCTGCATTGGTGAATTTGCCAGTGCATTCAATGATATATTCTGCGCCTGCACTTTTCCAGTCAATGTTCTCTGGAGACATTTCAGTGAAAAATTTTACACTTTTTCTATTTAATTTAAGACCGTCATTACTAACTTTAAGTTCACTATCTGCTTTTCCGTGGATAGTGTCATATTTGTATAGATAACAAGCATATTCAGGTGTCAAGAACGGGTCATTGATGGCTACAACTTCCACATCGTCACGGCCAACACTTGCACGCATTATCAATCTACCAATACGGCCAAATCCATTAATTCCAATTTTTGCTTTCATAATTTCCCCCTTATGATAATTTTATTGTTTGCCTGTCTTTTTGTCAAATATATTTTAAATTTTCTCCGCTTGGAGACAATCTAAACATGATTGTAGTAATCAGTTATATATTATCTATGACTATTATGTTATTATATTGCGCTAAAAGAAGACGCCATTGCAATCCTTTCCCTACACTTGTGCTAGATAGATATGGCATTAGTTTTTCCTCACATTTGAAACATAGGATAAAAATAGGTGACGCAAAAGTAATGCAATTGGATAATGATGTATACGTCAAATG
>CATLDS010000015.1 GCA_949902685.1 uncultured Christensenellaceae bacterium
ATATAATAACAGTGATTATTGCAGAGGCAAGGCAGGTTATATTGAATGCAATAGCTGAATATTTGGTAGCAACGAAATAATCAGTAACAAAACTCAACATTATGAACGTTAGAACAAATCTTATAATCTGCTCTAATAACTCAGTCAAACCACAACTGAAATAATCATTTTGTCCCCACAATGCACCACGAAAGATTGCATAGATTGCACTAAACAATATAGAAGGTATCATTATTATTATTAGTTCAACGGCTCTGCTATCTGTTAGAACAATATTCCATACTGATTTTAGTAGTAAAATAATTATAGAACTGATACATGCCACAATTAAAGCCAGTATCAGTGATGAACCTACTACTCGATTACGTTTCTTAAGTTCGTTATTTGTCTCGTATTTTGATACCATTTTGGCAGTGGTGAGGGGTAGTCCACTAGCAATTAATGTCATAAAAATACTTAATATAGAAGATGCCATTTGGAAAAGTCCCAAACCCTCTGCACCCAACTTTCTAGTTAAAAATATTCTAAAAAAGAAACCTAACAATCGTGTTATCATGGTAAATATTGTAACTACGGCTACCGCTTTAAATATTGATTTCATACTTGTCCTAATCTAATATATAGAAATAGGGGTATCAATATGCGATTAATTTTTTAATTAGATAGTACTAGTACAAAATTTCAATTCTATGAATATAAATAAATATGGAATTAAATTTAAGTAAAACTTTTTTGTATAGAATATCTCCGGGAGATACTTTGGCTAATATTTGTACGAGGTTTAATACTGATAAATCTAATATAATTAGGAACAATCCTAGTTTAGACTTGTATGTAGGCGAGATGGTTGAAATTAAGGTTAATGATTACATTGCTCATTTGGTTAAGCCGACAGAGACGCTGGCGAGTATTGCTAAGATTTATGATACGACAGTACAAAAGATTGTTAATGACAACAATTTGAATGAAAGCAGATTATACATAGGGCAGTTGATTAAGATATATGATAAATAAATAACACCTCGACCGAGGTGTTATTTATTATTTATCTGCTTCGTTATTAGATGTTTCAGGTGCATTATAACGCTCATTCTCTAGTTTCTTAATTAGACTATTTAGATATGCGTCAGTTTTAACGTACTCAATATCGCCTTCTATTCGGTTGATACTCAAACCAATATTAGCAGATAATTTTTGATTTTTCTTCATTTCTTTTTCAAGTTTAGCTATCTCTTTGCTGTCAGCACGTTTAATTTTCATATCACGAAGTTTGTTTAAGTCTTGTTTATAAGTTTCTTCATATTTTACTCTTTCTGCTGATAGAGTAGCGAGTTCTTGATTTAATTCACGAAGTTTTGCTTCACGTTCAGTAGTTGCTTTTCTCATATAAACTTGCTTAGAAACGGTACGATTTCTATCATATTCGTTCTTAGATTTTTTCTTAGGTTTTCTCCATTTGACTTTCCTTACTAGCACACCTACGATTGCTATCACAATAGCCAATGCGAATAGGATTGTTGGTATAGCGAATATCCAAGCTTTATTATCGCTTGCTTCATCATCTTGTTCTTTATCGTCACTATCTTCATCTTTATCAACAGTGGTATTCTTTAAGACTAGGGTATAATCGCTATCTTTTATTCCATCGAAATTAGTAATACCTTCATCTACAAATTCAATTCCACCTATGAATATATCACCTTTAACTGCATTGGTTGAACTACCTAACTCAAGACTTAGGTAAGAGGTGCAGTCTGTGTCTGGATTGAGATAGAATGTATATTCTCTCCAGCCGTCCTCAGTAATATTGCCAGGTTTATCATCTTCTTTAGATAAAACACCTGTGAATTTTTTGTCAAACCCAGATAGAGACAATGTTAATGCACTAGCCAAGTCATCTTCACACTCAAGATTTTGAACATATAGAGAAAGTACTAATTTATAGTAATTATCAGCAGTTAGGGTATACCCAACATTAGAATTAACTACATAATGTCCTGTTTCTATTGCTCGTACTCCCAATACATTATCTCCGCCAATTGAACGGAATGTATCTATGTTAGCACTATTGTTTAATACATTGCTATTGAGGGTAGGACTATTTAAGTTGATAGTACCTATGGTAACATTCTCACCAGAGAACATTTCAGTTTTAGCGTAATCTGTATTGCTATTAGATGCTAATATGTTAGATAAATCAACTTTAACAGTCTTATCACTTACCACTGCGTTATTGTAGTCTGTAGCGTCTGTTCTATCAGTACTGATTAGTTGATAATCGAAGTAAGCATCATCTAAATATACATAACCATAATTAGCACTGTTCAATTCTACTTTGATACCAATATCACATTTTTGATACCCTGTGTAGATGAAGAATTGAACTGTCTGCCAAGTATACTCTGTATCAATAGTTATAGATTTTATTATGTTATCTTTATTATCTCTCTTGCTAAATAATGAAATTTTTGCAGGGGAATTTTGTGTTTGAACATTGAGGCTAAACTTATGGTAAGTTTTCTTCTCTAGAGTCTTTGTCTTGCTTGTATAACTCAACGTATCAGCGGTTGAATTATACATCATCAGTATGTTGTTGTTAAGTACAGAATTACTCTGTATGCCAGGAGTTCTAGGATTAATAAATAATGATTTATCTAATTCGTCAAATTGACTGGTATTAACTACTCCATAATACTGTTGATTTTCACCAGTCACTACATCCCAGTTGATTGGAGTAGCAGGGTAAGGATTAGATACGTTTGATATTTTTAGTCCATTGAAGTTACCATTATCTAGCATGAAGTCGCTACTAGAAGCAATATTGTTTGTGGCTAGATTAGTTTTATTTGAGTCACTAGCAGATTCAAATTCTGCATATGTTGCGTTAGCAATAGTGACACTGCTAATGTAAAGTTCACCTGTAGTCTTGTTCTCGCTATCACCTAGAGATGCAACTAATCTATAAGTTTTATCTTGAAGTGGACTAGAGTTAATGTAGAATGAATATTTTTGATAGTTATTTGTTATAGAACTATTAGTATTGGTAGTAATGCTTGTAGATAAGTTATTCTTAGCATCTGTTACATTATTACCTTTCTCATCAGTCTCTTTCAAAGAGATTGTTGCTTTGCCAGAGATATTCAGTGCTTTTGCTGTTACAGTTACTTTATATACGTTATTTTTTGTAAAATTAAAGAAATTAGCATTAGTTGAATATTCAGCATAAGTTTTCTGTTTATTTTCTATCTTAAAGGCTGTATCAATAGTTCTGTCACTTGCTTCATTGTTCGTGCTAGCATCAACCATGCTGGAGTAGGAGTACTCTGGGCCAGATTTTCCACTTTCAAAATCTGTTTGATAGAAGGTATTTGCTACAACTACACGAGTATCTAGTTTGCTATCAAGAGTAAGGTCTGTCTCATTACGGGTAGAAGCGGATAGGTTGTTTAGTCGTTTTGTGTACTCTTTACTATTTAATTCAAGTGCACACAAGTTATCGAAATATACAGCCCCGTTACCATTTAGATACATTCCTAGTTTCAAATTTCTAGCAGAAGTAGAAGTTTTAATAAAGAAAGTATAGGTTGTCCAGTTGTTCATAGAACTGATATTTTGGATACTTGCTACGATTTCCTTGTCATCTATAAGATAAAGGTTGGCTATTCCATCCGCATTACTTGTATATATGTCTGCTGATATGGCGAAGTAAGAATCTGCCCCCATGTTGATAGTAGAGTTGGTCAAATATCCAACATGAGTAGAATTTTTACTAGATATCTGCAGTACAAAAGTATCATCAGCTAAAGGATTTTGTGCAATGTCAGTATCCTTTACGCTGATAACTCCAGCCTCTGCATTTACATTGTCTGCATTAACGCTGTTGAAGCTAGGGTCAGCCAATGTATATCCACTAGGAGCGAAAGGAAATTCATTCTTAGTGTTGGAATTAAAATTAGCGTTCTCGATGGTAATATTTTTAGAATTATCGGTCGTGTACGCATATACTCCCAGCTTATTAGGAAGCATATTAATTAGTCCTATAGCGGATAATAAAAATAAAACAAATGTAAGTATTCCGCAAATAGATTTTTTCATAGTTATTTTAGTATTGTTCATTCTAACCTCTTAAATAATTATTGCTAATTTATTATAATATAAACATAAAAAAAATGCAAATAAAATTGATAATAATGAACACAATAAACACATGAAAAAAGTTAAAAAATTTCATATTGTGCTCTTTGGTGCATTGATAGGAGTTATCAATGGATTTTTTGGTGGAGGCGGAGGTATGGTAGTAGTGCCATTACTCACGAAAATGTTTGGTATGGAGCAAAAAAAAGCACAGGCTACGGCATTATTCGTAATCCTACCAATTAGCTTAGTGAGTACTATTGTATATATGTGCTATAACTCGATAAATTTTGCTACTGGTTGGCCTGTTATAATGGGAATTGTTTTAGGAGGAGTGATAGGAGCAACCATGTTAAATAAACTCAATAATAATGTTGTACGAGGTATTTTTGTATTTTTTATGTTACTTGGTGGCGCGGGTATGTTGTTTTTATAGGAGTGTATTATGATTTTCTGGGAGATTATAGCTGGAGTACTAGGAGGTACGGTTGGAGGTATGGGAATGGGTGGCGGAACACTCACTATTCCAATACTTACGATTTTTCTTAAATTTCAACAACTGACTGCACAAGGTATCAATTTAATCGCTTTTTTACCGATGTCGATAGTTGCACTAATAATACACTCGAAAAATCATCTGGTAGCATACAAAGAAACATGGTTATTAGCTCTCGTTGGTTGCATATTTAGTGTGGGTGGAGCGTTGCTAGCCAATCAACTATCTAACATTATTCTTAAGAAAATGTTTGCATTGTTTTTAATAGGTTTAGGTATATGGCAATTAGTTGAGATGATTAAGTTGCACAAATCTCAAAAAACTTCTAAAAAAGAATAGTGTGATATTACGATTTTAATCAATTTGTAACGCAATATGTATTGAGTATTAGAATTATCGACTTCACTGCTTAGTTCTTTAATATCATCATTTATGTCGCATATGATGGAAGCTATATTGGTATCGTTTCTAAAATTTTGATTAAATTTGCTATAAACTTTATCATAGTTAGTTTTCATTGTTTTTAAATTAAGACTGAATTCGCTTAAGTTAATTTGGTTACTTTCGAATCTGGTGATTGCGTCATACAGACCATTGATTAGTATTGAGTTCTCTTTGATGGTCTTTTCCACAAGTGAATTTTGTTCATTCGTTAGAGTTTTTGTTTTTATAAATTTATGTACTTCTAATGTGAAAACATTGGCAGTAGGGTAATCGTTCTTTAAATTCTCACATACCGCTTCAGCTTCTTTTATATTTGGATAATAGGATGCCAATACATGATAGTATCCGTCATAATAGATATAGCCAGCTGCATTTTTTTGTTGAAGTTCGTTTGATAGTTTGCTTGCCTCACCATAATTCAGCAGTGATTTAATTTGGACAAAATATAGTTTAGTGCTATTTACTTTATTGGGTTGCAAAAAAACGGCTAAACCTAGCAAAATTATGATAAAAATGAACACTATAGTGTAAGAAAACCCCGATTTTGAGTGAATTCGTTTTCTATATACGTTGTAATCAAATGAATAGGACATACTTATCATACTAAATAAACATTAGATTTATGAAAAATGTCATGTTTAAGTTAGAATTCTGTCTAGTGTGTCTATAATCAAGGCAGGAGGAAAGAATGAAAATACGACCATTATACGATAGGGTGGTAATATTGCCGATGAAGAGTGAGAAGTCAAATTCACTAGGTATAATACTGCCAGAATCTTCACTAGAGCAACCAATGAGAGGAGAGATTATAGCAATAGGTGATGGAGATAACTTAGACGGTGAGAATAAGGGAATGAAAGTGAAAGTAGGAGATCAAGTTATTTTCAATAAATATGCTGGTGTAGAGATGAAGATAGAAGATGTTACTTATATCATATTAAGACAGATTGACATTATAGGAGTGATAGATGATTAAGAAGATAGTTACGGGTGAACAGTCACGTATCAAGTTGTTAAGTGGAGTGAAAAAAGTTGCGGATGCGGTAAAAATCACACTAGGGCCAAAAGGCAGAAATGTGATAGTAGATGGCGTTTATGCTAATCCGCTGATTACTAATGACGGAGTGACGATTGCTAAGCAAATAGAGTTAGATGACGAGATTGAGAACGCAGGAGCACTTATTTTAAAGGGCGCGTGCATTAAAACTAACGATATAGCAGGTGACGGAACTACTACTGCTACACTCTTAGCAGAGAAGATATATAGCGAGGGGCTAAAAAGTTTTTCATTAGGTGCTAATCCTATTCTACTGCGAGACGGCATAAAAAAGGCGATTGAATTCACAGTTGAAAATTTAAGAAAAAGCAGTAAACCAGTCAAAGACAACTTATCAATCAGCCAGATAGCGAGCATTTCATCAGGTAGCAAGATGACGGGAGATTTGATTGCTAAGGCGTACGATAGCGTAGGCTTGGATGGTGTTATAACAATAGAAGAAGGTAGCGGATTACTTAGCAGTATGACAATACTAGAAGGAATGCGTATCAATCGCGGTTACATAAGTCCATATATGTGTCACGACCAAAATAAATTAGTAGCGGAGATGGCTGACCCATATATATTAGTCACGGATAAAAAGATATCAAGTATCAATGAAATCCTACCTGTAATTGAGCAAGTGGCGAATGTGGGTGGTCAATTGTTTATCATCGCAGAAGATGTTGAAGGTGATGCTCTCACTACATTAGTGATTAATAATATGCGAAAGATATTTAATTGTCTAGCTGTTCGTTCGCCATATTTTGGAGATAGAAGGAAGAAAGTTTTAGACGATATAGCATTGTCCGTTGGGGCAAAATTTATTTCGGGAGACATATACAATAATTTTAAAGACGTTGGTTTAAATGATTTAGGTCATGCTGATAAAGTTAAGGCGGATAAAGACTATACAACAATCATTGGTGCTAAGGGAGATAATGAGAAGATAAAAGAGAGAGTACAAGAACTTAAACGTGAATTAAAACTTGCCACTCGGGAGTTTGACAGAGAGAGCCTACAAGGTAGAATTTCAAATCTTAATGGCGGTATTGTAATGATTAAAGTAGGTGCGCTGACCGAGGTGGAGATGCGTGAGAAAAAATTAAGAATGGAGGACGCACTCAATGCTACCCAAGCGGCAATAGAGGAGGGAGTAGTAGTTGGTGGAGGTATCGCGTTAGTACGTATTAAACCTACTTTAGATGAATACATAAATACGCTCGCTGGAGATGAGAAATTGGGTGCAATGATAGTGTCGAAAGCATTGGAAGCACCAGTGCGACAGATTGCTAAAAATGCAGGAGTAGATGACGGAGTAATAGTACGAGATATTTTATCTAATGAAGATCAAGATTACGGATACGATGCCATGAATGATAGATATTGCAATATGTTTGAGGCGGGAATTATAGACCCGATGAAAGTTACTCGCACGGCATTAGAGAGTGCGGGAAGTGTGGCATCAACCTTGCTTACGACCGAGTGTGTGGTTGTTAATGATAAATCAAAAATGAAAGAAAATGAATAAAATATGTAAAAAACACGGTGAAAACCGTGTTTTTTCTATTGATTTAAATAATATTTCCTATTTTTACGTCTAATTCGCCATTTTCATATGTAAGTTCATGTACACTGGTTACCGCTTTAATATCTGCTTCACACTGTCTAATGAAATCTAGAATAGGGGCAGTTATAGTTACATTATCAATTTCAGTCTTCAGGCTTAATTTATTCTCGCTCTTGAATTGTCTAACCTTAGATACAATATCAACCACTAGGTCGCCATTCTTTATGATGCTGTCAGTTTCGTTAGTTAAAATTGACGACAATTCAAATTTATGAATAGAGATAATTTTCTCATTTTGTAGGTAAGTATTTTGATATATTTCCTCAGTAATATGAGGAAGATATATGGCGAATAATGTTAAAATTTTCAAGAACACCGTGTAACAAGTGAACTGTGCACTTTCCTTTGCTTGTTCGCCATAAATTTCAGGTTTGTAGAGTCGATTCTTGGCTATCTCGATGTAGTTATCGCAGAAGTTCCAGAAGAAACTTTCTAGTTCACCCATAGCGAGACCAATCTCGTATTTTTCAAAATAATTTTTGAAATTAATAAACATTTTATTGAACTTACTAATTATCCATTTATCCATTGGTAAAAGTTCGATGTTTCGCGGAGAATAATCTTG
>CATLDS010000016.1 GCA_949902685.1 uncultured Christensenellaceae bacterium
CGTGGATGTAAAAAATCCTCCAGCATATAGAAGATTAAATACTCAAATAAATAAATATAATAACGAAAATTAAATTTTATAAATAAAAAGCCACAAATTCCTCACACTAATTCTAGGAGTTAATATGAGAATAGTGGCTTTTATTTTGACCTGTTTGGGTGGATTGAATTGGTTGATGATAGGTGGATTACAATACGACTTTATCGCTGGTATTTTTGGTACACAGGCTAATGTGTTTAGTAGAATTATATATGTAATTATCGGTATAGCGAGTATGTATATCTTAATAATTACAGTATTTGGTAAAGGTAAATTAAAATTATTCGGGTATAAGAAAAAGAAACCGTCTAAACCTGAGCCAGACGATTTCTAATATTTACTTTTGTTCTACGATTTTAATGTCATCTTTATTTAAAATAGTTTCGAGTTCGTAGATTAGGCTCTCACGTATGTTTACAGTTTGGTTGAGTTTATAAGCCTGATTTGAAGCTGTGTCCTTTATGAACACGATATCACTACCGATGTGAGTAGAAAGTATCTTTTTAATAGCATCGTGTAGAACTCCGTCTTGCATATTATATCTTAAGCACAATTTTTTAGGTTTGACGATTTCTATCTCGACCTCTTTTTCTTTCACTTCAGTTTGAGAGTGCTCTAGACTATCTAATAACTCAACATTCATTACAGAGATAGATGGACGTCTACCATCTCGAACAGTAAATCTACCCTTGATGTAGAGTAGGGCATCTTTTTGAAGTAAATCTTTAAATTTGTCGTACGATTTTTCAAAGAATACTGCATCAAATGTTCCTGTTAAATCTTCAATAGTGGCAATAGCCATTCTGCCACCTGTCTTTAAAAGTATTGTATGTATATCGGCTACGACACCTCCGCAAGTGACGTTATCTCCGTTCTGTAATCCGTTGTAGTCAGGTTCATTATTGTCCTCAAACTCATCGTCTAAATCAACGTTATTCTCATCGTCATCATCAGGATTTTCTTCACTAGGTAAGAAACTTGAATCGAATGAGAAATCTCTAATTACATCAAGGTACGCGTCCAACGGATGACCAGATAAGTACATACCTGCGATTTCTTTTTCGTACTGAAGTTTTACAGTATGTACATATTCACTTATTCTAGGGTATTCATTTTCTTCGATAAGGTTGGTATCTTCAATAAACTCGCCGAATAAATCTATCTGTCCATTCATTGATTTTTTCTTTCGTTCTAGAGCGCGGTCAACCATAATGCTATATACAGCCATCAAATGACTTCTAGGACGGTTGAAGCAATCAAACGCTCCCGCCTTAATTAATGATTCTAGACACCTTTTATTTAGCGCTAACTGATTAACGTTATTTATTCGATTAATGAAATCTGTTAAATCTTTATAGTCACCATGGTCATGTCGTTCTTTTATGATATCGTCAATTACTCCAACGCCTACATTCTTAAGCGCTGCGAGACCAAAACGAATTTTTTTGCCATCCGTACTGAAGAAAGTTTGGCTCAAATTTATATCGGGAGGTAAAACTTCTATTTTTTCTGCTTTAGCATATGCTAGATAGTATTTTAATTTATCTGTTTTTGTTATACGGTTATTTAGTAGGGAGGATAAGAATTCAGGTAAATAATAAGTCTTAAGATATGCTGTTTGATAAGTAATTAACGAGTATGCAGCGGCGTGTGATTTGTTGAAAGCATATGATGCAAATCCTTCCATTTCATTCCAAATTTTATTAGCGACTTCCTCGCTAACGCCGTTGTTTTTAGCACCTTTAATGGCTGGATTAAATTTGCCATTTTCATCAGTAAATGAATCACGGCCGTTTAAGAACGATTCTTTCCATTTGAGCATTTCTGCTAATTTCTTTTTACCCATGGCACGTCTAATACTGTCCGCTTGTCCTAGTGTGAAACCTGCCATTGACTGACATATTCTCATGACTTGCTCTTGATAAACGATACAGCCGTACGTAACTGATAAAATTGGTTCAAGAATAGGGTGGTCATAAGTAGTATCTTCTGGGTGATGCTTGTTATGTACATATTTTGGAATACTATCCATTGGGCCAGGTCGGTAGAGTGACACTGCTGCCACAATATCTTCTATACAGGTTGGTTGTAATTCGCGTAAGAATTTTTTAAATCCAGCAGACTCAATCTGGAATATACCATCCGTATTACCAGATGAAATAAGTTTGAATACATTAGGGTCATCATAATTAGATTTCTCGAAATTGATTTCTACATTATGATTTTCTTTCACCATACGAATTGCTTCTTTAATATCTGTCAAGTTGCATAGACCCAAAAAGTCCATTTTTAAGTGACCCAAGTGCTCCATGTCTGCACCTTCGTATTGGGTGGTAATATCTTCACCGTTTCGGCTTAGAGGTACGTGTTTGTCTAGTATATCCGCACCAATAATAACACCACATGGGTGAGTGGTGGTCTGTCTAGGGAAATCTTCGACTTTCATTGCAATATCGACCATTTTCTTTACTTGAGGGTCGGTATTATACATTTCAACCAGTTCTGGCACGGCGTACACTGTGCCGAAATCTTTATCTCCCTCTTTAGGAATATGGAAACCAAATGCCTTAGGTATGATAGGGCTTTTGTAGTTGGGTATATTTTTAGTGATTTTATCGCATATGGCGTACGGAACACGCATTACACGTCCCACGTCTTTAATAGCATTCTTTGCTTTCATAGAGCCGAAAGCAATAATGTGTGCCACGCGGTCATCTCCATATTTTCGTCTTACATATTCTATTACTTCATCACGTCTGTTATCTTGGAAGTCAACGTCAAAGTCTGGAGCAGACACACGTTCAGGATTCAAAAATCGCTCGAAGAATAGTTCAAATTTAAGTGGGTCAATATTCGTAATACCCATAGAGTAGGCGACTAGTGAACCCGCACCCGAGCCTCGTCCTGGACCTACTGATATTCCCATATTTCTAGCGGCATTAATGTAGTCCCATACGATTAAGAAATATTCGATAAATCCTTGTTTTTCAATAATGCCAATCTCGGTATCTAGACGTTCGCGTATTTCATCTGTGTATTGTCCGTATTTTTCTTTAATACCTTTGTCTACTAAGGTCATTAGATATTCTTTAGGAGTGTTACCGACTTCATCGTTATATCCACCTTCTGGAACATATTTAGGGAACATATAGTGACCATATGTGAAGCCATAATCGCATTTATTAGCAATTTCCACAGTGGTGTTTAATGCGTCTTCGTCATTAGGTAGTCCTTCTAACATTTGGTCATATGTCTTGAAGTATAGTTCGTCTGTTGGAAATTTTAGACGGTCAGGGTCGTCGACAAACTTTTGCATAGAGACGCACATTAGTACGTCTTGCATCTCGGCATCTTCTTTGTATAAGTAGTGCACATCATTAGTTGCTACTAGTTTGATATTAAATTTTTTAGAATATTCACGCAATTTAGCATTAACCATCTCTTGCTCAGCTATTCCATTGTATTGTATCTCTAGGTAAAAATCTTCACCAAACACACCTTTGAACCATTGGATTAGTGCTTCAGCTTTGTCATATTCTTCTGCTAATATGTGGCTAGGTATGTCACCTGCGAGACATGCAGAGAGACAGATTAATCCTTCATGATGCTTCTCTAATGTTTTATAGTCAATTCTTGGTTTATAATAGAAACCATCACGGAAAGCTATAGTATTCAGCATACTTAAATTTTTGTATCCAGTTTCATTTTTAGCTAGAATGATTAAGTGGGCACGTTTTTGTTTACCAGTTTTTACTGTTAGGTCATCTGCCACATAAAATTCAGTACCAAATATAGGCTTAATTCCAGCATCTTTACATGCGTCAAAAAAGTGAGTAGCACCATACATATTACCATGGTCGGTCATTGCTACTGCAGGCATACCATATTCTTTGGCAATTTTAACCAACTTCTTTATTCTAGCAGCACCATCTAAAAGTGAATACTCAGTATGTACGTGCAAGTGTACGAATGGTTTCATTATTTATCTCCCTTTAAGTCGTTATAAATTTTGATAATACGATCTAATCTATATTTGATACCTGCTCGACTGATACTATCTCCCAATATTGTTTTTAATTCGTTTAAAGATATGTCAGGATTGGCTATACGTGCTAGTGCAATCTCTTTTAGGCTCTCACTGAGCATATCAAAATAGTCATTGTCCATTATATAGTTAATAGCGGTGAGTTGTAGTTGGCTAGCATTCAAAGTCTTGTCCAGATTGGATTCAAAGCAGTTATTTTGCCTATTAGCAGAATTACGCATTTCACGTATGGCCAATGTATTTTGAATCTCTAGAGCAGTGTTAGATGCTCCCATTTTAACCATAAAATCACTGATGACATTACTATTTTTAGTATATAGAACAGAATTGTTTTGTCTAATATTAGAACTGAATTTAAAACCAAAATCGTTCAGTAGGGTAGAAGCCAAGGTTACAATATCATCGTTGAAGACTAATTCTAGATTATATCCTTTTGAGTTGGCAGTTTGGTCTGTATTATAATAGAAATAACCATAATTCAAAAATATAGTTTTAAGTAATGTTAATCTATCAAGTTCGTCCTCAAATATTGAGAAGTTGTAGCGTAAATCTTCATCTATACTGCAATCTCGCAATATGGAGAAAATATCACCATGTATGTACAAAAAATCTTCCCACCTATTTATTTCGAGACCGGGATAAAAATTGTTAAGTATCTTTTCTGCTTTGGTGAGAAGGTTTTGCTTATTGTTTATTATTATGTAAGATTTTTCTGTGTCAATTTGAGCAGAGGAATAGAGTAAAATACTGAAAAATGCATGACTGCTAGTATTGTTGTCAGGTATTGATGATAAGATAAGTTGCTTGCAGTCAGGCATGTATACTAACTCCTTTTCTTTCGTTTTGATTTTTTAAGATTAGGTATATCGTTATAATTCACTACCGCACTCTCAGGTATACGTAATCTTAGTATAGCTTCTAATCCTAGATGGCAGTCTCCTACACGGTTAGGGCGGTGAGCGTCACTAGAGAGAACAAATTTGCATCCCATACGATAGCAAGTAAGTATTTCATTGTCGCTCATACCGAGGCGTTTGCCATTTAGTTCGATAAGAGTATTAGTCTCTTTCGCCACGCGAGCCACTTTCTCTACATCGACTTTGCAACCATGATTTAGGTGTGTAATAATATCAATGTCGTATTTTCTCATAGCATTAATGTATGCGTTAGTATTGCGCTCAATCTGTTTTTTAGTGGTATGGTGCATTAACTCACAAAAAATATTTTTATTGATAAAATTAATACGCTCGCGTCTGGTACTAGCAGTTACAAATCTATGAAAACCGCACAAAAGAATATCGAGGTCTTTATAATCCTCATCATTGATATCTATATCTCCTTTACTTGAGATGATATTTGCTTCAATTCCTAGTAATACGTCAATAGGGTAGCGCTCCATCGCATCTGCAATATCACGTTTGAGATTAGGTATATCACAGCGTCTAATGCCATATGCTTTTTGATTAAAACCATGGTCAGTAATGGCGATCTGTCTTAGACCTTTTTCATAAGCTACACGTACGTTTTCCTCTACAGTACCTTTACCATGACCATTCCTAGAATATTTGCTATGGGTGTGATAATCTGCTAATAATGCCATAAAACTCCTTTTATCAAATGGGCTTTTATGTATTATATCACGTGAGAGCAAATAAATCAATTGAAATCAAATTTAAAGGGCTAAAATTTTTGTCATCTATGCACAAATTCTATCTCTTCTTCTAGGTCTTCATCGTATGAAATTTTTACTTGAGATTTTATTTTGGATATTAAATTTAATACATCTTTACTAGTTGCATTTCCAGTATTTACTATGAAGCCAGCGTGCTTAGTTGAGACCATTGCTCCACCGATATGTTCTCCTTTTAGCCTGAGTTCGTCAATGACCTTCGCAGGTATTATCTTACCACGTTTGAACACACTTCCAGCACTATGCTGATTAAGAGGTTGAGATGATGATTTTTTATTAATAATATCAGTTATGCGATTGTTAATCTCATCAGCATTGTCGTAATTTAATTTGAATTTCACACGAGTAATTATATAATCCTTGTGTTTAAAAATGCTATCGCGATATTGAAATCTACAATCATCTTTTTTTAATATAATTCTTTTACTTAAATTCGATTTTTTGTAGCATTCTACTTGCTCAATACAGTCAGCAATAGAGCAGTCGAAAGCACCCAAATTATTCACTACGGCACCTCCCACAGTAGAGGGGATACCACTTAAGTTCTCAAGACCAGATAGATTTCTCAACTTGCATCGGTTGATTAATTTACCCATACTCGCTCCACTACTAGCGAATACATGATTATCTCTAATCATTATATTGTCGCTTTTGTTGACAACTATAACGCCATTATAACCATCGTCATCAAAGAGAAGATTTGCACCCAAACCAATCACTTTATACTTTAAATTGTGTAGTCTAGACAGATAACACACCATTAATAGATTGATATTATCTCGTACAATAAAAAGATGCTTAGCCTTGCCACCTATACGAAATGTGGAAAATCTATCAAGACTAGCATCTTTTATGTATTTTACATTATCATTATTTATCAAAAACTTTGGGAACATAGCACTTATAAATTGCTTCCTCCATATCATTATATATTCCGTCTGCGTATAGTTTGTTATATTTGGTGGAGAATAGCGAATACTCACTGATGCTATTTTGATATTTATTAGATAAGGATAATGCTATGAATTTATTAGTGATTTTATCATCTGTGATTTTGCCTAAATATTGTATTAAATCTGTGTATGTATCAATAGGTTTAATAGAGGCGTTAGTTCTTCCAATTTTGTTTAAGTTATTTACTCTAAATACATCTCGTCCAGTACCTAACAAAGATACGTCCTTTTTATATACAAAATCTTTATATGCTTCATATTGGCTTTCATTTTCTGCGGGAGAGAGATTGAGTGAATTGTATACATTTTCGGGTTTAGTGTAACCAGTAGTTCCGCAGTGTAGAATACCAGTTCCAGTCCCGTGAGTGATAAGCGCATATCCGCTAGCGATATATGGTATAGCATACAGTTCGTCGTTAAATGAACCTGAATTAATTAGTTCATCTCGAACATCATATGTACTTGTAAATGGTTTTAGTTTGTCCAAGATTAATTGACCTACACCATAGCCGAAAGATACAATATCTGGAGTACTATTATTCAGTTCGTCAGCCAGTAAATCAGGGTTAATACTTTTAACCATTATTAGAATACCTGCATTTTCTTTTTCTATCGCACGAGCAATAGTATTTAGATATGTTATTCGAGATTTACCACCACCTTCAAAGGTTTCAATATGCCATACAGTATAGATTTTGGTCTTTATTTCAGGTTCTTTATATATTTCGTAGTCTCTTGCTTTTTTTAGTGCAAAGCAAGGTACTAAGATTACAAAAAGTGCGATTAATGAGATGTTCAATATTTTAAAAAATAGTTTTCTTTTCATTACATATTTATATAAAATGATTAATAATATACCATCAGTACATCATTGTGTTTGTCTTTTAGAAAAAAGACCTAGGCATTTTTAAAAAAGACCTTGAAGCTTTCAAAAAAGACCTTGAAGTTTTTCGAAAAGAACAAGGTCTTTTTAGGAAAGAGAAACTGATGAAATCTCCTTTCACACATAACGGTGCTCAAACCTCCTATTCATGGGGATTCCCGTGTGAAAGCAACCTTCACCGCTTCCTTTCACATCAAACACCGATAAACAAAGGGATTCAATGGGTGCAATGCGTGAAAGCAACTTTTATCAACTTTCCTTTCATACTCTTATTCCCCATGCAACGCCTCAGCCGGCTGAATCTGCATAGCCTGACGAGCCGGAAACCAAATACTGAACACCACTACCAACAACAAAAGCAGATAAGTGAGTATTCCTCCGATAACAAAACGCCCGATACTCCATTCCACCGGCCATGTGTTTACCAAATCGGAAACACCCAGATTATAGGCAACGAACAATGCCGGAATATAAGCAAAGGTAACCAACAAGATGCCCTCTCCCATCAATAGCCCCATAAGACTACGAGGTGTAGCTCCCGAAGTGAGTCGGATGGCAAGTTCCTCCCGACGGTGTTGGGTACGGAACCAGAAAGTGCCAAGTACCGCCAAGAATGCATTAATCAAGAAGAAACCGGCAATAGC
>CATLDS010000017.1 GCA_949902685.1 uncultured Christensenellaceae bacterium
GATATGAATAATCATTTGTCGTACCACTATACCCATTAATTCGAGTTGGCTGAGTCGCAGTCCTAGTCTTTGACCTAGACCATGAAAGCGTGGCACTACCCGAATAACCTCCAGATCCCGGATAACTATTATTTTGAGATCCTCCGTTATAGGTAGCATTAAAAGTATAACTATAAGAATGATTACCTGTATCAGTGCCCGTATCTGTATAAGTTCTTGAACTTTGATATACTGCATAATAAGAATTCTGTGTAGCAGTTGTGGAAAAACATTGTACTGAAGAATTTGTACTATAACTAACAGATGTCGAAGTTGAAGTAGTTCCATATCCTACTAAACTACCATAGTTTGTCGGCGAACCCGAAGGTCCTGAAGTAGGAAAAATGTAAGAACCTAGATAACTAATATATACTGTCTTTTTAGCAACATTACTACTTCCCCAATATATATAGTAAGTAGATTGTGGGTAAATACCATAGGTCTGGTTAGAGGTTGTATCAGTAGCAGAATTATTATAAACATAACTACTGCTAAGTCCAGACTTAGAGGATATATATTGGCTAGCAGTACTAGGTGACAAAGTAGGAGATGATGGTCTATCATAGTAAAGACCTCCTCCAGCATATGTAGTTATGGTATTAGAATACACTTTACCTGAACCTATAGAAATATTCTCGCTTATCTTACTAGTATCCCCAGAACATCCTTGAATTGCAACCCCACCGCCATATTTAGCCTTATTGCTAAGTACACGGCCAGCCGTAAGAGTAACGCCTCCTCTGCAAAATATTCCGCCGCCTTTATAAGTTGCTGTATTAGATTCACACCCCCAACTTGAATTCGTATTCAAAACGATATAAACTCCAACAGACTTATCACAGTCGTTATCCGACGCTGCCATACCCGCTCCAAAATTAGCAGTATTAGACATCAAATCAGAACTACCTTCTACTTTTAGTGTGGCATTACCATATGTTGTCCAAAGTAAACATCCTCCTCCATATGTGTATGAGTAAGAAGTTCCAGAAGAATTTTTCCATGACTTAGATGCACCAGAATTACTTTTATAACTTGTACTAGACACGGTATATCCCCATCCACTCTCTTTACCACTTAGAGGCATTGGACGAGAGCCTAAGCCGTAGCGCGTAGCCATAGCCTTGGCATTCTCTACACCCTCGTCTGCCTCATCAAGTACATCCGAGAAATATGCGCCAGAGCCAGAGCAGAAAGACACATTCATATTTTCTACTAATGCGTCCGTTCCTATAATTGCTGTACCGCCACCGCATGGTGCGTGACAGTTAGTAATAGTTCCACCATGAATTGTTACAGTCTCATCATCATCTTGTGCACCGCTCTCGACAGCATACAAGAACAATCCACCGCCATACACTGTGCCATTATTGTTTATGTTGTTCTGTAGGGTTACATTGGAGTACATTGTGAAATCTTTACCTACGCTGTACACTAATGCACCTGTCTTTAAATTAGACTTCTTTACTCTATCTATCTCGCCGTCAAGGACAAGTTTAGGAGTGTTTGATGCTGGGGTGATAAGATTCTTATCCTCGTCATACTCGGCTGGTGTGCTAGTCTTATCTCCTAGGATTAGAGTAGAACCCGCCTCACCAGATACCATAGTCTCTGGATTATTGTCACCACGTACAACAGTAGTGTCGACTGCAGTATTAAGTGTAACGGTAGAGCCGTCTTTTGCTGTCGCTTCGTCTTCAAGATATATTTTCTCTACTATAATGTTGACCTCAGCTGTCTCGTTATTATTAACCTCAGCAAATGCACCCGCTATAGAGATTGCATTGCTAGTAGTGGCTACACCATCTTTCACAATGACAGTCTCATAACCTGAACCCGTCATGAAAACTTTATTAAACAGACTAAGAATTGGAAGATTGAAATTTAATTCTTGGCTATTCGCCTTAAACTTATAGTCTGTCCATGTCTTAGTAAGGTCATAATTAGATGAATAATCCCATGCTGTAAACTGATTCTTGCTCGTAGGATTAACTAACACTTTATCTAATGTGACATTTTTGTCATCGTTAATTAAAGCATTCTTAGTACCTGTGAAGTAAGAGGATTGTATAGTGAAAGTATTAGTCTCACTAGTAGCAGTCTCACCTACTAAACCAGCCACATCTGTGCCATTGAGTTTGGTGCTGGCAAATGAGTTGCTAATCATTGCTTCTGGAAGAGTTGTATTCGTCTCTCTATCTACTGTAAATTTACCTACTAATCCACCAACAGTGTGACCTGATATACTACCTAAACGGACATATGTATTCTCGATAACTGTATTCTTAGCACTACCTACTATACCTCCCGCATAATCGGTGTCACATTCTATAGTTGCATTGTATAGACCCACATTCTTAATAGTCGCGTCCTCAGTATTGGCGAAAAGACCAGCGCCATTAATCTTAGCATTAAATATTGTATAATATGAGCCATCGAATGTACCGTGGAAATCAGCAATAGAATTAATCTCGTGTCCTGCCAAATCGATATTGGTATTCAAATATACAGTTGTATCTTTGAAATATTCGCGAGTCTCTAATTCATCAGTGTCATTGCATATATTCACAAAGTTGACAAACTCTTCCGCACTATTGATAGTGAAAGTCTTATCTCCACGATTGGCAAAACTAGACGAATCCTGCCATTTAATCGAACTCGACTCTCCGTCCCATTTATCTATTGACCATGCTAGCGGATCGCTAGGTGGCGTGTTTGGCTTGCGGTTAGCAAATATGCTACCCACTATAGTCAATACTAACATTAGTACTAACAATACCGAGGCACTGACCTTGATAGCAAGTTTGGTGCTATTTTTAGTTGTTTTTCTCATCTCTTCCCCTTTACCTCACGAATACGTGATTAATGATTTGTAGCTAATAATCATAGGTTAATATCGGTACAATAAAAACCTCTTATCTTAGAGTAAAATCGTCATATCTCATTATTCGAACTAACAATATAACAATATTTCAAATAATGCTATGTGCGTTGTTAATTGACATTGTGTGTATAAAGACACTACTTGATAGTATTAGTTTATACTTTTTCGACAAAAAAACAAAATGTTTCATGTAATTATTTAGATGAAAATATCAAAATTAGCACTTGACAAGACGAGTTTTAGGTGTTAGAATGTGGAGAACTAAAATATAGGAGAAAATTATGGAAGAAAAGAAAGAAAACCTCCTCGTGAGATTATGTAAAAAAATTAAAGCAATGTTTAGCAATAGTAAGGTAGTACGTCGTGTAGCGACACTCGCTATCGCGTCCGCTCTAAGCCTAACAGTGATGTTCGGTTGTGCTCCAAACAACACTGTCACTCCACCGGGTCCGGGCGGAGAGACAAACACTCCAACCACTAAGTATAGTGCGATATTGGAAGATGTCCTAGATGACGAGTATTACAACAGTTTGATTGATAATGCTAAAGAAGATACCAGTCTGTATAGATCCGCAAGTTTTGACCCACATCCATATGCGTTCTTGAAGAAGGAAGGTCATGATATTGATGCAGTTAAATCTGGCGAGTTGGAATGCAGAACTGTATCTTATGTATTAGACAATGAACCTAATAACTTATACATGATGACATATGTTGAGAATAAATCATCTGACCCATATTACACCGAATACACTCTTAAATACACTCTCAGTGAGCAAGAGATGAAAGATTATAAGTTCTTACATAAAGACGGCTCAGACTACTACATTCAAGCAGTATTCATGAACGATGCTATATCTAAAAATAAGAGAGAGACAATAGTAAGTGAAACTAAAATGAATGTCAAAGCACATAAAGAGATGCGAGATAGCATTGCTGAAAGTATGACAATAAAAAATCAATACAATAATACGCAAATTAATTTCGTAATGAATAGTTTTGATGAAGCTAATCAAACATTTGATGTTAAGGTTTACCCTATGTATTCAAATAATACATCTATGATTCTTAATAATAAAATGCTAGAATTATACATGACTAGGGGTACTCAAAAGTTAAATATTGTTAATAGCATTTATTATGCACCTACTTTAGGTGGGTATTTCGAACTTTTATCAAACGAAACTAAACAGCACAGCGTAGCATACTACCATTCACAAGATACTATTTTAGGTAACATATATACTCAAGATTTGAACGATGAAGGGCTTGAATTGTAAATAGATCGTTGACATAAATAAGAAATAAAAAATCATGCGATAACGCATGATTTTTTCATTAAACTACATTGATTTGTCCTACTTTGGCAGTCTTTTCAGACGAAGTAACTCCCGCGATGTAAATCAATTCTTTATTTCCGCTGAGAGTAACCTGTACACGCTCTACTAAATATGTGGTTTTGCCATTATTAATCGACGTGCCAGATTTAGGAATGAGTGTATAATCCTTCCAGTAATTATAACCCTCATTAGTATTTAGATCTGCCACAATACCATCATACATATACTTATATCTAGTATAAAGTTGATATTTCGAGTTGGTCAAATATTTGTTTTGATTGAAGTTTACTCCGTCTGCACCAGATTTATTATACTCTATCACAGTGTAATACAATAATCCATCATTAAGAGTATTAGTACCAATAGTATAGTATGGATTACTCTTATATAATCTGCCATTTGATACTCTATAACTATCTTTTAATTTTTCATTATTTATGTAATATTTTCCATATGTTATAAATCCTTTATTACCAAATTCATCAACCCCAAAATCGGC
Source organism: uncultured Christensenellaceae bacterium (assembly GCA_949902685.1). Classification (GTDB taxonomy): domain Bacteria; phylum Bacillota; class Clostridia; order Christensenellales; family UBA1242; genus Onthoplasma. The sequence continues at coordinate 4,760 of CATLDS010000017.1, forward strand.
AATTATTTCTTGATAAGTATAAGCGTTTTCAACCGTAATAATATTACCATCTTCATCTTCAAAAGATGCATTATGTCCTTCTACTAATACCAAAGTATTATCCTTCTCTTCGTATAAACGAACCAACTCAGTATTCGCGTTACTTATAGGTGTGAAAACTTCTGTATACTCCTTATCATTATCCACACCTCTTTCCACCAAGTAGCCACCTTCATATAGATAATAATCAACGGTATGATTTATACCTGCTCCTGTTCTATCGTAAGTATAATAGTTACCATTATCAAGATCTTCTCTCATATCCTCACCTTTGTTATCCAATGCATATGGGTTGGTGAATAATATTGGATAGGTAGGGATACTTATACGCGTACCATTTTTATTTTTCACCATACCATGGATTTGAAGGCCATTAGTTAGAGATTTAACAGGCCTGTATGTATTTATTGAATTTATAGCACCGAGAAGTTGATTCTTCGCAAAATCATAATTATAACGAGTAATCTTAGTACCATTATTCTCACTTTCGTCTTCTACCACGTCGTCAGTAGTCTTAGACTCGAAGAAATAATCAAATTCTACACCTTCACGTGTTTTTTCTTCACCCGTCTCATCTATATATTTTTCTTCTCCTATTAGTGTAATATAATCAATTCCTAATGTTAAATTTTCTTTATTAGGTTTATTAGGATCATCATCCTCATAGTACCTAAATGTCGCATAGTCTACTAAATCCCAGTCCTCACGTCCAGCGACAGCATAGTATGCACCTCGCATATATTCATATCCCTCATACTTATCAGTAGCCTTAAATGACTTATCATATGAGAATGAGAGTTGTTGAGATTTCTCTACTCTATCAATAGTCAGTGTTGCTCCGTTAATTTCGTAATTATACTCATCACCATTAGAAACTTTCTTCACTAAATTGCCTTGGAATGATGCAGTACCATCATCTGCTTTACCGATTCTATACTCTTGTCTAACTGGATCATAATAACCATGGACATATATATCATCACCATAATTGAAATAGTGATTCTCAGTTTTTAGCGGTATGTCTCTAAACTCTGGAACAAAGAATGAATTACTACGCTGATATTTCACATCTCCAGACATAGCATTGATCCAATATACACCATCATGGTACAAATAATTATCGTATAACATGTAGACATTGTCATCATTGTTAAATTTACATAGTGTTACTTGCACTGTATCGCCTTCATCATCTGTCCATTTAACTTTAGCGTACTTAGATATATCGGCCTTAGATGCCATATGTCCGGTCGCGCTCTCAAGTTTAACTTCTAGACCTTTTTCAGCATCTATTGTTGTGTATGATGAAGGGATTTCTTCGGTAAATACTACATTGGAAGCAGACAACTTAACATCTATACCCAAATATCTATGTGCGATATAGTCAGCTGGTCGAGTATAAGAATAGAAATATAGTTCCTGACCATCATCGGTAGTATAGACATCATCAAACTGCGATACATTATATACTCCAACATCATTAGACTTGTAACGAATCTCTCTAGTATATGCTGAGGATAAATAACCGAAGTTCATATCTTTACTTGACAACCATTGAGTTTGTGATGTTCCGGCTGTATACATCTTCGCCGCGTTAAACAATCCAACAGCGGACGTTAAAGCGAATAAAGTTGTTTTACCGAACTTGGCAGCAAACTTTCCTATTCTTTTACCAAACTTACCAATCAGTTTCTTTATACCAGACTTAGCAGCCTTTGATGCAGCCTTAGTCATTCCTTTTCCAAGTAATTTAGCACCTTGAACACCTGCTTGTTTAGCGGCATTTCCCGCTCCACCTGTAGTCATCAGTAATAATATATCAATCACTACTGCTGCAGCTGTAGTTCCTACTGCGAACCAGTCTATCTTTCCTTGATTTTGAGTTGCATCATATAAATCTTGACTAGTATATCCTGTGACATCGAATATTGAACCAGATATAGGTAATTGAGAATCAGCCTTATTTTCAGTCTTTATTTCGTATTGTTTGTCATCTTGACCTCCATACGTAAGTTTATTTGCTGAATCGTTTACAAATATGGTCTGGAATACGAAATATGCACCTGTACTATCTTTACCTGTACTATCTTTATATTCAGCATCTCCCTTCTCACCTTTGTCCGCTGTTGATAAATAATCTTTGACAAAGTAAGATAAAAGAGTATAGTTGTTGTTTTGTCCTCCAACATTGTTTCTATAAGGTCTAGTTTTATTAGTTCCAAGTGTATAATATTCCTGCCAATTAGTTCCACCCGAGCCCCATTTGAAATAAGTCAAACCTTGTAGATTTTTGTAAGCAATTTCATTACCACCTCTATTAGCATCTATGTAGTGAGTTTCTTCTGGAGACTCATTGATGAATGCTCCCCACATCCATTCTCCAATGTTAGGAGTACCATTCTCTAATGTTTCATAAGATGGACTATTTTCACCCGTTTGATTCATATTGAAGCGGACTGTTGCGATACCTATAGCAGAATACAATTTAGGATTGCCCGGTTCTTCTTCATACACAGTAAAGCAAATATAGTCATTTTCGCAATCCACCCAACCGTCATCCACACTTGTATCTCTACGCTGTATGCCTTTATTTTGAAGTCCTAGATTTTCTATAGTGCCTACATGTGTAATATTCACGGCGTCGTATATTATTTGTATTGAATCCCATAATCCACTTTGCGGAATACATCTCTGTATTGTTCTAAATCCAGTATAACTTTTATGCCATCCTTTTGCCAATTTATTCAAAGGATTTGTAGCAGTGGATCCATAATACTTATCTTCACCAGTTGCTGATATATTGAAAGTATCTTGATTTATATAATAAGCTTGTGCATATAAATATACATTTCCTTTATCCGCTTCTATATCTTCATAGAACTTAGATTCAGCATCATAGTAATTGCTGTTTTCGATTGTATTAACAGTAAATGCAAATTTATGAGTTCCTTGGACTGATGCGATAGTTCCACCAGACTTCTCTTCAACCTTCAGCATTCCCACTAGACCGCCGAAGTTCTCTGGCTTGTTCTTATCAAATATACTGTCGTACACTTCTGCACCAGACATATTGCCTTCCAAACGTCCTATTAATCCACCTATGTAATATGAACTGGTAGTAGATGAG
>CATLDS010000018.1 GCA_949902685.1 uncultured Christensenellaceae bacterium
CACCAAAAACTACTGTACATGTCAGCAAAATAGATAATATTACGATAGTAATTGTCTGCCCTGACAATCGATTTTTGTGCATAATTTCCCCTAATTTGACAATATTCTAAAAAATGTGATATGAATTGTCAAACAAAAATGCTTATCTTAGATTATGTCTTTCATCACATAATCGCGAACTGTAGAAATAAATTCACAACATCTAGGACGTTTATCCTCTGTCCAAAAGTCTGCCAAGCGTTCTTTCAACCTATCGTCCCAAAATTTTTTAATAACGAAACGTATGTCTCGCTCGACCGAACAACTCTTCCTCTCATACTTTTCTGCTAGTGCCGGATATACTTCGCGTGAAAAAGACTTAACTTTCCTCTCCTCATTAATCAAAATGTCCATGATATCTATCAAATAATATAGCCCCATGAACTTAGGAGAAATACCGAGTTGTCTCACTCGTTTGTTAATAAAATATCCATTTGATACGATTTTGCTACATCTCTCCATCTTTAAACACATATATCGCCACCAACATAAAAATATCGCCATGAAAAACCATTTCATGACGATTTTAAACTATCATATCAAAATGTATAAGTCAATACTTTTGTACAATAAATTTTAATTTTTACAAAACTTTTTATTCAATGCCTTTCATTGTCAGTGAAATACGTTTTTTCTGCAAGTCTACAGACATTATTTTCACTTTAACACGCTCTCCCACTTTCAAAACATCACTAGGATGAGAGATGAAACTATTACTAATTTGAGAGATGTGAACCAAACCATCCTGGTGCACGCCAATATCCACAAAGGCACCGAAGTCGATAACATTACGTACAGTACCGTCTAATACCATGTCAGGCTTCAAATCTTCCATTGACAGAATATCACTTCTTAACTCTGGAAGAGGCATATCTTCACGAACATCACGACCCGGCTTTAATAATTCTTTGACTATATCGTTGAGAGTAGGCACACCTACACCGATGGCTTCTGCTACACTATTCTCACCTTTCTTCTCTATTAGGTTAGGGAGCATGCTTAATTCACCCGCCTTAATGTGCTCGTCAGTGAGATTAAATAGTGCTAATAATTTCTTAACCGCATCATAACTCTCTGGGTGAACTGCTGTATTATCTAGAATATTTTCACCATCAGTAATGCGTAAGAAACCTGCACACTGTTCATATGCTTTAGGACCCATCTTCTTCACGTTCAAAAGTTCATTTCTATTAGATATATGTTTCACTTGTGAACGATAATCTACTATATTCTCGGCTAGAGAACCTGAAATACCTGATACATAACTTAACAAACTAACCGAAGCAGTATTTAGGTCTACACCTACACTATTAACACAGTCCTCTACTGTATTACCTAATACTTCGTTAAGTCTATTCTGTGGCATATCGTGCTGATATTGACCTACACCAATAGATTTCACATCTATTTTGATAAGTTCTGCGAGTGGGTCTTGAAGTCTACGTGCAATAGACACTGCACTACGTAGATTGACATCGTAGTCTGGGAATTCTTTTGCTGCGAGTTTAGAGGCACTATATACAGAAGCACCAGCCTCATTCACCATAGCATAACTAACCTTCCTACCGCAAGTCTTAATTAAATCCGCTACCAATATTTCACTTTCTTTACTTGCAGTACCATTACCTACAGCGATTATGTCAACTTTGTTCTTAAGTATCATATCTGTAAGTTTCTTCTTCGCCTCTTCTACTCTATTCTGTGGTGGAGTAGGATGTACTACTGCCGTATCTAAAACATCACCCTTGATATCAATGACAGCAATCTTACAACCATTATAATACCCCGGGTCATAACCCATGATAACGTTATTTTTCAATGGGGCTTGTAATAGAAGCGGTTTTAAATTCACCTCGAACATCTTAATGGCCTGCTCGTTCGCTCTATCGGTGAGAGCAGTACGACATTCACGCTCTAGTGAAGGGAACAGCAATCTATCATAACTGTCTAAAATTGTATCGTTCATTATTTGATTGGTGTACTCGTTGTCTTTTAGGTAAACTTTCTCAATCTCTGTAATGGTGAGTTTAGGATTAATCTCAATTGAAACTTTGAGACATTTCTCCTTCTCTCCACGGTTAAGCGCTAATATTCTGTGACTAGGGATCTTCGCAACTTCTCCTTTGAAGTCCTTATAATTCTCATAAGTTTTGTTTTCATCTGCTTCTTCGTCCCAAGTAGATAGAATATTCGCTTTCTTCGCTATTACTTCACGTAATGTTTTACGTAGATTAGCATCATCGCTGATACGTTCTGCAATTATGTCCATTGCACCCGCGATAGCTTCTTTCTCGTTCTTAACGCCTTTCTCTTCATCAATATATGTCTTAGCAACATTCTCTACTGGCTCTTTAATATCTTGTGCCATAATCACGTCTGCTAATGGCTCAAGACCTTTGGCAATAGCGACTGTAGCACGTGTCTTACGTTTAGGTTTGTACGGACGATAAATATCCTCTACCTCGGTAAGAGTAAGGGCTTCCTCGAGTGCTTTCGCTATCTCGTCAGTCCATTTCTCCTGCTCACGTATTACTTTCTCTACCTTCTCTTTCTCTTTATTCAAATTTCTTAAATAATTAAGTCTATCAGCGAAATCTCTAAGTACTTGGTCATCACACGCACCGTGCATCTCTTTACGATAACGGGCGATGAATGGAATAGTATTACCCTCATCTATGAGATTAATAATATTCTCTGCATATGCCTCTTTTAAGTTAAACTCGTATGCTAATTGTTTCTGTAATTCCATATTTCTTCCTTTTAGTTACAATATTAGAATTTATTGTTATTATAAATTCAATGAAGATTATACCAAAGAAAAATATTTTTGACAAATAAATGACCAGAATTAGATAAAAACGATTTTTAATTAGTTTAAAAAAACCTATTGACATACACCCCCCCCTTGTGCTATAATTCAAATGAATAAGTGAGGTAAGAATTATGATGATACTTAACGGGGATATATTGACAGAATTGATTGAAAAAGGAGAGGTGTCCATATACCACAATAAAGAAGAGATTACAAACAATAAAAACCTTAATCTTCCATTAAATTCAAATTTCTATTCTATCAGCCTACAGTGCGGAGTAAAATTGGCTAGCATGCAGACTTATAATCCACTTGTAGTGCTCTGCATACACAATAAGGATAAAAAAATACCTACAGATGTCTATACAATCCAATTCAAAAGTAATAATTTCATAGGTGTATTTGATTTACTACCAATGTTAAATGACGATTTTAACACGAATATTACTCCACTAGTTAAACTAAGAATGATATACGAACTCATGATGACGGGAGACATACGTATACCGACAGGCAAAAATAATCCATATTATACTCAAAATACTTTGTGGTATGAAAAGCGACCTAATCTAGAAAGTTATTATCGTATCGGTGAATACGTTGATAATCCTCACAAAGTAACTAAACAAGATATGGAAATTAAAACATTAGAACAATTAATCAAAAAAATACACGAGCGCTATGTAGAAGAATGTGAATGGAGAACTGGTAAAATATTGTACAGCGATACAGAATTCAAGCCAATATAAAAAATCCCACAAATATGTGGGATTTTTATTTTTACTCGGGTTTAATTAACGAATTTAGTTCCTCTATAGTGTTAAAAGAAAATACTTTGTAAGAATTGAGTACTAGTAATGAAGTTTTTATATCAGTCTCGTTAAAAACATCCAAAAATTCCATTTCATTGCCGTGCTTATGCAAATATTTTCCTTGTTTATCTGTAATTTTTGCTCTAAATTTCCTTAAATTATACAATAATTCATTTGCATTGCAATAAAACACACTTAAATCATGATATCCCGATGTAATATCTTCATTAAATTTAGAGAACTTAATTTCAACTCCTTCATTTCCATTAGGGATAATCTGGACATAAGGATTTTCTTCGTACACTGTAGGAATAATCGTATTTCCTTTGTATTCATTAACTAATCTTTCGAATATTGCAGGCTGTTGTAATGAGTCTCCCCACATAACGAAACAAGTATCACCGTCTTTTATATCCAACCTTTCTAATGCTTGCCAAACAGCATCTCCGCTACCCTTACCAGAATCTAGAACAATCTTATCAGCATAATCAAAGAAATGTTGATTTTCCTTAGAGCAAACTACATAAATATTGTCGCAATACGGACTCATGGCTCTAATATTTTTACTTAGTAGAGTTTCACCACCTATGTCGACTAATGCTTTTGGCAAATCTGTTTTAAATCTTGATTGTCTACCTGCACAAATAATTAAACTATAAATCATTATTTATCTCCTAACAAAAGTTTCAATACAATATTAGTATCCACGACATCATTCACTTGTACTGCCGAGGTGCATCTTTTATAAATAGCGGAATCATTGCCATTCTCTAATTCATCACCGATGTATAGTGTTCTTAATTTGTCATATTTACAATAATCATACACCACTTCTTTAGTATTATTTGCATGCAAAATATCAACAGTGGTTTTACCCGTCATGCTTGCTTTAAACTGACCTTTGTATTTAAAATTCACTAAATCGACTAATAGTTTTCTCTCAAGATTAGATAGTGGTTTAAATTTATAGTTAACAGCAGGATTACCTACCACTTGCGCCTGCAAACCATATTGATTAGATAACTGATTAATAACCGTATCTGCGCTCTTAGTAAGGACGAGAGATTTAATAACTTCTGTAGCTTTATTATGTTTAAATAATGTAGTGTTAGCATCCGCCCAAATATCTACATTCCAATTCTTAAGAGATTCTCCATAATGTGAAGATAATTTCTTATAAATACTAGAATACGAATTGCCACTAATGATAACCGCTTTTTTTGCTAAACTATCATTAATAATCTTCGTATTTTGAATAGAGTATTCAATTAACCTTTTATCAAAGCTCCTAGACCATATTGTATCGTCAAAATCAAATAATACTTTATCATAATTGCTCAAATCATTTACACCAAAGTAAACTTGTAAAATTGACTTCGCATATTTGATGCCGTCATGCTTACCTTTAGAATTTCCCATAGATTTTTCAACAAAATTCTACTTATCATTGGTCATCTTCATAGATTGTCTAGCATCTTTATTGATCAAAATATCGAACTGGCTCAAATCCAATCCTGTCTCAGCCATAAAATCTATTAATTCCAAGTTCGACACACCGAAGGAATCTCCGTCTTCTTCATTGTTCAATGCCCAAATCTTCTTAGCTTTCGACTGATTGATAAATTTATAAAAATCTAAATATTCAATAGTAGGCTGAATTGAACTCCAGAATGTACCCGTAGAGATAATAATCAAATCTGCATCCATAACGAGATTTATAGCACGCTCGTTAAGCCCATTGTGCGTTCTAACATCATATAATGTTTTAATAATTTTGTCATTTTTATTATTCCAAAAGACAGTTTCGCCCTCATCTTGAATAACGTGACCAGACTCAGTTTGCGCCTTGATAAACAGATTATCAAAAGAATTTAGAACGACAAAATCATCAATCCCAAGTTTGTCACAAAAATGCTTATTGGTTAATTCATAGCCTATCTCTTCGTACATTTGTGAATAAACTATATTAGAAACGCTGAAATCCTTAAATTCATAGTTTGACACTGTTTCATGTTTGAAAAAGTTTTTAACATACTTATTATACTCTGTCAACTTCCATTTTTTTAGAAGTTTTAAGACCTGTTTTAACTCACGACCTTTTTCAAAATTAAATCTACCATTATAGAATTCCAACAAGTTAACATTTAGCGAGTCCCCCCCCCCTGCATTTATTGACTCATACATACGAGAGTGGTTTTTTCTAATATCAGATACTCCCAAGGTATTCGTAATTGCTCTACATATACCAGTAGATTTGCCATTATCATAAGCATTAACGATTACCTTTATATCTAAACCTGAACTGATATATTTGGTCAAGCCTTTAATCAAAGTATCGTTACCCGATCCTCCTGAAATTATTACAACTTTCATTTCGTTACATCCTCCGTATTTGATACTTCTTGATTTTCAGCGTTATTAAACGTATCAAAATTTGAACTATCATCATGTTTAATTGGCTTCCATTCAAACTTCTTGGTAAACATCGCTTGTATCTGTAATGGAATTAATAACAAGACAAATATAGGCCAGTAAAGTATAGATGCAAACCTTACCCCGAATGAAACATTTTTAATTCTCTTTGATTCTTTTGCGTACGATACTAAAGCAACTATTGTTAGAATCACTAATCCAATAACTGCTCCAATTAAGGTATTTATGCCCCAATCTTTTAACATCTCTACTATACTAGCATTAAATATAGGTGCCAGTCCAATTAATATCATATTTAATATTACTACAAAGACTCCTATTGCACCTATTGGCATAGTATCGCATATCAGTAAATAGGATGAACCTCGTTGTACTTTGGTTGTAGAATTAGCCTCCCCTACCGATTTCTGTTTTTTCTTAGAAAAGAGATTTTTTAATAAGTCTTTAAATCTCTTGTTGAACACTATCAATGCACCTTTAGCCCATCGTAATCGTTGTCTCCACATTGCTTTAAATGTTGTAGGATGCTCGTCATAATACATTGCATCATCGCAATACATAACATTTTGTCCTTCCAATACTTGCTCAATAGTAAAATCTGTATCATCCGAAAGATTGGTTATCGTCCAACCATCTTTCATCATTTCATTGCTGACTAAAAATCCAGAACCTTGTATTCTAGATGAACAACCTATAGCCATCTTGGCATTAGACTCAATGGTACAACTTACAATATAAGTCAAACCATAGCATGCGGTAATAGCATTAGTGCCAAAGTTCTTAGAATTTCTAAAAGTGGTAATTGCATTCTTTTTATCATAATACAGAAATGCGTCATTAATCTTAGAAAAAAAATCTCCATCTAGTATATTGTCTGCATCAAATATGATATATCCGTCATAGTTCATTATACCATAATCACTTTTTATCTTTTCAAAAATGTATTTTAATGCAAAGCCTTTAGTACGTTCAGCGTCATTGTTGTACTCATAAACTATAGCTCCCGCTGTGCGAGCCACTTCTGCTGTTCTATCTGTACAATTATGAGCAACTACAAAAATATCCAGTTTGTCTTGTGGATAATTAGTTTTTCTAATGCTTTCAATCAAATTACCTATAACATTCTCTTCATTTCTTCCTGCTACTACTATACCATATCTTAATTTCTCTTTTCTCTCTGGGTAACGTTTGCGTTTCGCACAACCTCCAAAAATAGATATAAACAAGTATGGTAGAGTAAATATTAATGTTAACACAAGTATAACCGTCATTATAATAAATACTGTTGTTTGATACGTCATTTATCCTCCGTTTACTTTTAACAACATCTAGTATAATCATTTATATAATAAAAAGCAAATAATTTAATAAAATTTACATTTTTGTCGAAATTATCATTTAATAGGTAAATAATTAGACATGAATTAAAAGAGTCAATCTAAATTAAAAATCTCGCTTTTACAGCGAGATTTTTAGTCGTATTACTTTTTCTTATTAACATTTTTCTGTTGATTTAAATATGTTGTACGTCTAGTCTTGGCGTCACGTTCACTTGCTTTAATAAGTTTAGATTTATTCGCTTTATTAACTTTATCAAGTATTGCAAACCTATTCTCGCTCTCCACATATTCTGCATAGTTCATGGTAGGATCGTAACTATCTATTCTCATAGGCTCTTTTAAACTTGGGTCATATCTAAATAATGTATTATAACCGCTCTTCACAGAATTGAATGAATGTTGC
>CATLDS010000019.1 GCA_949902685.1 uncultured Christensenellaceae bacterium
TTCATATTTAGATAGGTCATCTGTTGGTATAGCATTAAGTTCACGCTTGAATATTGCTGCAAATTCTCTAGCGATACCATAATGTCCCCATAAATCAGGGCGGTTAGTAAGAGACTTGTTATCCACCTCTATCAAAACGTCCTCCATTGGTAATGTTGATTTTATATCTGTACCTACTTTATAGTCGTCTGGCAATTCTACAATCCCAGTAGTATCTGCCTCTATTCCTAGTTCGTTTCCTCCACAGCACATACCGAAACTTTCAACGCCAGCGAGACGTGCTGGTTTAATTTTCATTCCGCATACATTAGCACCGACACGTGCAAAATAGGTTTTTAACCCCACACGTACATTAGGCGCACCACACACTACTTGTATAGGAGTGCCAGTTCCATCGTTGACAGTCAATATGTGTAAGTGGTCGCTCTTGGGATGATTATCTACAGTTAGTATTTCGGCTACAACGATATTGTCAATATCTTTACCTTTATACTCGACTCCCTCTACTTCTGCGGTAGATAGACCGAAGCGTTTTACCAATTCATCCACTTCAATACCATCAAGGTTAACGAATTCTTTAATCCAATTTAGAGATATAATCATACTTTCCTCCCTAGACATTTAACTTAAACTGTTTTAACAATTTAAGATTTCCACTGTTCAATTCACGAATGTCATTGATACCGAGTGATAGCATCACCATTCTATCTAGTCCTAGGCCAAATGCACAACCGGAATATTTATCTGGGTCGATGCCTCCATTACGAAGAACTTGAGGATGAATCATACCGCAAGGGCAGAGTTCTATCCAACCGCCATTTTTACACGTAGAGCAACCTTTGCCGTCACAGAATGGACATCTTACATCCATTTCAAAACTAGGCTCTGTAAAAGGGAAGAACCCTGGACGCAAACGTACTTCGACTTCTTTTTTGAATATCTTAGATAACATTTCTTTCATGAAATAGATTAGATTGCCAACCGATACATCTTTATCTACTATTACACCTTCTAATTGGAAGAATGTATTCTCATGTCCAGCATCTAAATCTTCATTTCTAAAACATCTTCCCGGGAATATCGCACGTATTGGTAGAGGATATTTTTTCAATATTTTATTTTGAGCAGCAGAGGTGTGAGTTTTCAATACTTCACCATTATCTAGCCAGAATGTGTCTTGCATATCGCGTGCTGGATGATTCTCTGGTACATTCACAGCTGTGAAATTGTTGTATTCGGTCTCGACTTCGTTGCCATCCTCTACTACAAATCCCATAGAGATGAATACATCTTCTATCTCTTTTTGGATTATCGTTCTAGGGTGTAGAGAACCAGTACATTCTTTAACAGGAAGAGTGATGTCAATCTTCTCTGCTGAAAAAATTTCTTGTTCTAATTCTTGTTTTTCTAGAGTTTTCTCCTTAGTAGAGATGAGCGCTTCAATCTCTTGTTTAGCGTTGTTTAAGATTTGACCGACCTCTTGCTTTTTATCTGCAGGTACTTCTTTCATGAGACGGAAAAGTTCGGTAATTTTACCTGATTTACCTAAAAATTCTACACGTATATTTTGACCTTCGCTACTTTTCTTAATTTCACTTAATTTAGTTTTAACTAGTTCAATCAATTCTTTAATCTTCTCTTTCATATAATCTCCTTAAATAAAAAACGCTCGTCAATAGGACGAAGCGTAACTCGTGGTACCACCTATATTCGTAATTCGTCTTCTTTAATCATTTTGCTTTTAGACGAATTATCTCATTACATTTTCACAGTTTTGTCTGTCAACTCTTAATCACTACAAAGTGTTTACCGAGTGCGACTCCAATGCTGAAATTCATAAATAATCTTAACATAAACATCTCTCAACCAAGGACATTCTCTCTGTATGGAAATTATCTACTACTATACACATCTTCATAGTCTTTATTAAATTGCATTAATTCTAATCATTAATAAAAGAAATGTCAAGACTTTATTTATAATAAATAGATTTTAACGAAAATTGAAATTTAGATAAACATATAGAATGATAATCAATTTAGTTATAATTTATAAAAATAATTAAAAATTCTACAAAAATACTATTTTTTAGTACATTTTAGTATTTTTTATTATTATTTTTTAACTAAAATTGAAATTTTATTATGATATTCTTTTCGAATGGAAAAAGTTAAAATTAAATTTAATTACAAATTTATATTAAAATATTTGGCGATATTTTTTGTCTGTCTTGTGATTGCTAATGCAAAAGTGGCAGGACTGAGTCCTTTCTTATTTGCATTTTATTTTGCGTGCTTGTTTGTGGGCTTTGATGAAAAGATACTCGCTGTTTTTACACTTTGTAGCGGGGTAGTTACTGACATTAGTTTGGAAAACTTTTTCGTAACTCTTACGGTAGTAGCGGTAGGATTAGCATTTTATTATATTCATCGTCTTGCGAAGAAGAGAATGCATTTAATAACATTATTTATAGCATACTTAGTATCGTTAGTGACGCATATCTACTACAACTATATTCAATTTCAAAATTTAATTTATTACATACTATTGGGCTTAATTAGCTTATATGTATTTATAGTCGTCATGCAAGTAATGTGCCTTAGGAAAAACTGCTTTAAACTGACACTTGATGAGAGTATATGTTTCTTATTCATGGTGGCACTTTTAGGCGTGGGATTAGCACCAATAAATATATTCAATTTTTCACTTTGTAGACTTGTACTTATGATGTTTATATTTATGTTTATTTCTATAGGTAGTCCAACTTTAACTATGTCACTAACACTTGCGTTTACTCTAGGAATATCATTAAGTGAGTATTCATTACTGCCGATGGCAGAGTTTGCGTTAGTTGCTATGATGGGAAGTGTGTTCGCGCAACCTCATAAATTCAAAATTCTTTTAATGACCATTATTGCCGATGTATTCGTTCGTCTGTACTTTTTTGATAAGGGCATTGATTTACTATATACACTATTACCAATAGTAGTTGCGGGTCTAGTATATATTTTGATACCTAATAAGTGGTTAAATAGTCTAGCAGATTTGGTTTATGTTAAAAAAAGCGAAATGTCCTCACGTAATCTTATCAATACGACAAGGAAAAGTATTCGTAAGAGAATGAGCGAACTTAGTAATGTATTTCTTGATATGAAACAATTGCATCTTAACATGGTGAAACGAGAGTTAAATAAGCAAGAATTGATAGCGATGCTAACACGTGAAGTAATGAATTCGTGTTGTAAGGATTGTTTAGATAAGAATAGATGTACACGTTCTCTAGGTACAGATAATAAATCCAATCTTGAACTTCTAGTAGAGATAGCGGTAACCAAAGGTAGAGTGACACTATTAGACATACCTGCTAGTTTAAGTAATAGGTGTGGCAAGATGAATAATTTAATAACACTGATAAACCGATTGAGTGATGAATATCGACAATATAAAAATATGATGGCAGATATAAACAATGTAAAAGTGTTATTAGCCGACCAAATGGGTGCTGTATCTAAACTATTGCTTAACCTAGGAGAAGAGATAGATACAAATGTAACATTTGATATAGCGCGTGAGAACAAGATAATATCACGACTACTCAGTCAAAATATAGAATGCAAAGAGGTCTTGCTCTATACCGAGAAAAATAACGAACTATCGGCTGTTATTGTTGCGAAATCAATTCCTAGCAATAATTTAATAATTGAGAAAGTACTTACTGAAACATTGAAGTCCCCTATGCGTATCAGTTCTATACGTCCTGTTGATGATACGGATTATAATACGGTTACTTTGCATACACGATCTAAATATGATTGTGTATTTGGTCTCGCTAGTACTAACAAATCTGGCAATGAGGAATGTGGAGATTGTCATAGCATAATTAGGTTAGGTGCGGATAGATTTTTGCTTGCATTGTGTGATGGTATGGGCAGTGGGAAGTCTGCACATAAGATGAGTGCTATGACATTAGGTTTAATAGAAGATTTCTATAAAGTTGGCTTTGATAACGAAATAGTCTTAGAGAGTGTTAATAAATTACTTGCTATTAATAACCAAGAGAGTTATTCAACACTGGACGTTTGCTTATTAGATCTCAATCATGAGATTGCAGATTTTATTAAAGTAGGTGCTCCATACGGATTGATAAAAAGAGAGGGCAATATAGAATTGATTGAGGGTGGAGCATTGCCAATAGGCGCGCTAGATGCTATCAGGCCAGCAGTATACAAAACTACCATTTCGACTAAAGACATAGTAATATTGGCAACAGATGGCATTACTGACGCATTTGTAACGCAAGAGAATTTGATAGAGTACGTGTCTAAACTGGCAACTAACAATCCACAAACTTTAGCAGAGAGTATTTTGGCAGAGGCGCTTCATTTGAATGGTATGTCCGCAAAAGACGACATGACAGTATTAGTTGCTAGAACTTATTTAAAAAATTAAAAATTTTCAATTTATATTTCAATTAAGAGTAAAAATAAATACAAATTATTCAAAAACAAAAAATTTTATTCAAATTCTTAATAACATATTGCAATTTTTACCTATATATTGTATAATGTCCATAGGAGATTTTATGGACAACGTTATAGATTACATTAAAGAAAATAAGATGATTAAACCGCGTGAGATTATAGGTGTAGCTTGTTCTGGCGGTAGAGATAGTATATGTTTATTACATTATTTGAATTCGATTAAAGCTGAGTTGGAGTGTGATGTTGTAGCAATCAATGTGGATCATGGCATTAGACAGACTAGCGCATTTGATACCGAGTTCGTAATGCAATTCTGTAGAGAGAATCATATTAGAGCATATAAGTTTAAAGGTGAAGCACTCAAAGTTGCTAAAGAAGAGAAGTTAACAATAGAGCAGGCAGCGAGGAAAGTTCGATATGGCATTTTTGAGACCGTGATACAGAAAGGTTTAGTGGATAAGATTGCTCTTGCTCACCATCTTAACGATCAAGCCGAGACCGTATTACTTAACATAATACGTGGGGCAGGATTAAGTGGAGCACGTGGCATGGATGCAGTACGAGATGGTAAATATATTAGACCATTCTTAAATATCCCACGCGAACGTATCATGGAATATCTAGATGAGAATACTCTCAATTATGTTGAGGATGAGACCAATCAAGATATTACCTATTCAAGAAATTATATTCGTAATATTGTTATGCCAGCATTACGCAAAAACTTCAAGGGTGTAGATAAGAGTATTGTGAACTTTGCAAAAATTTGTGCTAAAGATGATAGTTACATAGAGAGCCAGATTGATATGGGTACAGCAATCGAGACTAAGGATTATATTAAATTACCTTTGTCATACTTCTATCAGGATGAAGCGATTGTTAATAGGATACTTAGACGCGTGCTTTCTAAGTTCGCTAAGCAGGATATAGAGAGTAAACATATCAATATGGTACGCTCATTCGCTCTAGAGGCAGACAATGGTAATATTATTAGCCTCCCATTTAAGATTAAGGTAAGCAAAGAATACGAATATGTAGTTCTAGGTCATATCAAACGTGTTGAGATTAGCGGTAGTTATCCATTTAGAAATGGAAAATTAAAGATTGAGAACTATGGTATTATTCGTACTACTGCTAGTAAGACAATGACCAAACCTAAGATGCATCAACACATTATTGATGCGGATAAATTACCAGATGGTGCGGTATGGAGATTTAGAGAGGAAGGAGACATCTTCTCACCACTAGGGCTCGGTGGGACTAAGAAACTAAAAGATTATTTCATAGATAAGAAGATACCACAGAGAATGCGTGACAATATTCCAGTTCTCACAGTGGGTAACAAAGTGTTGATTGTAGCAGATATTGAAATAGCAGATGAATTAAAAGTAACAGAAGGAACAACTCGTTTACTTAAAATAAATTATGAAAAAGATTTAATATAAAAACCGTGATTTAATCACGGCTTTTTATTTTTGTTTATTTATATAATTTTAGACCATTCTCTACTAGGGTAATATTCAATTCATCGACAGAGTATAGTCTGCCATCTATTGATACATGGAAATCCTCGTCATTATTAGTAGTAATTTTAGTATTGTTAATCCATACCTGTTTTGTTTGTTCATTATAGATATGATCACCACTTAGATACGATTTAAGCGTTTTCTTTTTGTCTATAGCATTCTCTACGGTAATATAATTTAAATTGAATAGTCCGTCTTTGATATTAGATAGAGGACTGATTGGTTGTCCTTTCAAATACGCACCATTACATATACTGAGTTCAAAAATGTTATAAGTTTCACTTTTATTGTTTTTAGTTGAAATGATTAGTTCTATTCCTTCAAATTTAGTTCCGTACTTGTATAAAGCGTGTTTTTTAGTTAAGTTAGTTCTCCACTTATATCGTTCATATTCTTCTAGGGCGGAAGTGCTTGCACCTATGCTAATATTATTTATAGCAATTATGTCATTAACAACAAGGTAGTCCACTGATTCTAGATTACCGGCTAGAATTTTCTGTATTGCAGATATAGGATTAGTCTCTAATTCTAAGAATTTAGCGAAATCATCATTTTTGCCGACAGGTATTATTCCTAGTTTAATCTTAGATAATTCTTTGACTTCGTTAACAAAATGACTAATGGAAATGTCATCACCAATGAGAATAAATTCTGTCTCAAGATTATTTTTCAATTCTTCTACAATAGTCACCATTTCATCAAATGTACGCGAAAAATATATCAAGTACTCAACTTTCTCATCTTTTAAGTATTTAACTATCTTTTTAGATACCTTTTCAACGGCACGAACTTTATCTTTAGGTGCAACTATTATATTTAGCATATTACTATTATAACCAAATAATAGATTTTTGCAAATAGATTTTCGTTTTTTGTTTGTTAAACTTGTTTATTTGTTCGAATTGGTAAATTTTAATTGACTTGTCTGTGATAGAATTTTAAAATCAGTTTAGGTGGCGGTTTGAAAAAATATAACACTGTGGATATTAAGAAGGTGCTGGTAGGAATTGTTTTAATACTCCTCACCTTTTTCATATCTATGGGTACTGCGTATGCATATTTTACAGCCACAGCACGAAAGGACGGGACTCAATTCACTCTGGCTCAAATTAAGGTGGGATTTAGTGACGACACTTCTACCACCATTATTTCATCTAGTACTAGTAGTACATTACGAAATGTGTTGCCCGGTGATTATGTTGCATATACTGGTTCGGTATTAAATATTGGTAATAAGAATGAGTTCGCAATCATAGAATTTCAAGTGACATTAGATGGAGAAAGTTCGCCCACTACACGCACGTTTTATAGTGCGGATGGATTAAATCTAATAGTCAAACAAGGAGACAATTACATAACTCCAGCTACGTTAATAGAAACAAAAAAGTCTCAAGCATTCAGTGTGAAATTTAGATTAAATCCGAATATATACGATAATGAATTTAAAAACAGAATAGTTCAATTGAAAGTAACAGCTTACGCAATCCAGTACGATAATGTTTTAGATGCTGTGCTTGCTACCAATCTATTAATGAAGGATAAAGAAAGCATTGGTGGAGGCGAGATTGAGATAGTTAATTATAGAGTAGTACAAGATATCGATTACACGGAGAGTATCGCTAGAATTAATAATGCTGAT
>CATLDS010000020.1 GCA_949902685.1 uncultured Christensenellaceae bacterium
GCCAATCTGTGTTACTTTCTTGGTCGTATATATCCACTTACTAGTAGCGGTCTGTGGATTGTAATAGTAAACACAACCATATGTTGGATCCCAACCATTTAGAGCATCATCTGCCGCTTGATAAGCAGTTTGATTAGGCTCAAGATTAATCTGTCCATCATTTACTGCAGTAAACGCCCATGGCTGATATATGACACCTGATACTGTATTCGGGAATCTACTGTCTCTCACTCTATTAAGAACTACTGCACCGATAGCTACTTGTCCAGTATAACTTTCACCTCTTGCCTCTGCATAAATCACTTTGGCTAACAAGTATCTATCATTGGTATTATAGTTAGTACCTTTATTACCGCTAGTATTCGTATTAGATACACTCAATCCCATTTTGGCTGCGGTAAGAGGTCCAACAATACCATCTTGAGTTAAACCATACTTTTTTTGGAATGCTTTGACGGCAGCTTTTGTCTTAGGACCATTTATTCCATCAACCGCTCCCGTATAATATCCCCATTTCTTTAATTTAGTTTGCACATCCTTGATATTTGCTGTAGCGCCGTATACCGACTCTATGCGCGCTACAGTAGGCTCTGCAATCGGTTCATTATTCATTGAACTAACTGTGCCGACTGCACCTACAACTCCAGCTACTCCTGCCACCATTACAAGTAAAGCAATAAAAATTTTCTTCATAAACTCTCCTTAACCGAAGAGTGATTGAAACCACTCCACAATCTTCGATTTAAAGTTAATTTGAGTATTGTTTTCATTTTTATTCATAAAACATAAAGGAGGATACATTACACACCACCAATTGTCGCCTATCGCATCACCTAGCTCGACAATTACAGCATCATAATAACCAGATTCAAGTGTTGTATTGCTATATGTTCTAGTAGGAAAATATTCGTTATCTATCTTCACATTAACAGAATAATTAAAACCTTTACTTCTTAATATCTCTATACATCTTCGCTCAATGCTTGGCTTTAAACTATTAATATAGGATATCGCCTTTTCTTTGCTCGATACATTACATAGATAAGGGGTTAAATATTCAACTAAATCATCTTTAATCTCATACTTCACCTTTTGGTCTACAGCACTATTACTATTCGCTCGTATATGTAATCTAAGATAATCGTAATCTTCTCCTCTAGGCAACATACACGCCCCTACCATAATTAATAATAAAAGTGCTACACAAATCATTATCTTCTTTTTCATACTTAGATAATTGAACATAAAATAAAAAAGATACACTCAATATAGAGTATATCTTTAAAATTTTTTTTCATTTTTTGTAGAAATTTATAAACTAATTTGGATTAGGTCTACCACTACTAGATAGAAGGGCTTGCCATGTGGCTGGGCCTACTATTCCGTCCGCATTAAGACCATTTTCACTCTGGAAGGCACGTACTGCCCGCTCTGTCTCGCCACCAAATATTCCATCTAAGTTGGTGATTGGATACAAGAATGATAATAGCAATCGTTGTAAGTACAATACCGCACTTTTCCTACTTCCACGTTTAAGTGTATTAGCGCTAGGATTTAAGTTCAGTAGTGCAGTCCAAGTATTGCGACCAACGATACCGTCTGCTGATAGATTATTATTCGTCTGGAAATTTCTAACCGCATTAGCAGTACCTGCACCGAAGATTCCATCAGTCGAGAGATTATAGCCATATTGATTAAGTAAGTATTGCAACATCTTAACTTTATTCCCTCTATCTCCTTGCCTTAATGTAGGATAATTATTTATCTCTCGTGAGACATACGGAACATCTAAGAATTGACATACTCCAAAGCACGCACCTTCACCTACATTAGTGGTAAACTCTGGATTAATCATGAGCTTAGCTTCATTAAAATTAGTCATAAAGCCAGCTTCTATTAATGTTGAAGGACAGTTCACATTAGATAGAACCCCTATCGAAATTGTTCCTACAAATCTACCTACACCACCCGAAAAGTTAACTACGCCCTCGTATACCTCTTCACTCAATTCTCGACTTCTAGTTGGATATGGATTGTACGGACTATAATATACCTCTATACCTCTTGCTGAGTTAAATGAAGTACCAGTACCAAATCCGTTATATGCAAAGGTTACTAAAGTACTAAGCCCAGCACGATTAGCACGAACTACACGAGTAGACACACTAGTATCTTGCAATTCCGGATGAATATCATACACATTAAAACCGCACCTCAAACATGCATTTATGAAATCTAATTTTGCTTGTCTATTAAATTCATTCTCATAAAAACTCCTACCAATGTATGGCATAATTGGAGTTCGTTTACCAGCTGTAGGCGGATTAATTCCGTGTTCATCATTTGCACCTATTAAAAAATTACTTGCTTCTGCCATCTTTACCTCAATGATATTTATGCAAGTAATTTTATTTTAGTTAATTTATCTTACTTCTTCATCTAAATAACTAGCCTCTAAATCGGATGCAAACATTAACACCGCTAGTGGAAAACGTCTAAACGCTTCATACAAATCTGTAGACCCTTGATTTCTAGGGTCGAACGGCCCCATGTGCCAATTAATAGCCATAGCCTCTTCTCTAGTCAAACGCATATATCCATTCACTATATATACAGATTTCTCTCCATGCCCGTACGGAAGCGGGTTATTATAGGCAAAATATGGCACTTGTATCCATTGACCATTAACCTTTTGATTGCGATAATCTACAGTATAAGTATTCACTTTACAAATATCGTGTAACAATGCAATAATTGCAATACTTTCATCACTTATTGTTTTATTATAATCTTCTCCATATTCAAGCAGTATATTTGCTTTCAGTCTTTTATACACATTCAATGAATGTAGCGCAAGCCCTCCCTCAAAATTAGAGTGCCGTCTACCAGATGCAGGTGCTATAAAGAAATCACTGGTATTAGAAATATACTCAAGCAATTTGTCTGCACCTTCTCGCTTGATATATGTCTTATATATCTTAGTATACTCTTCTCGTACCTGCTCAATATCCTTTTCCATATCTCTCCTATCTCTTGGTGTAATATGTATGTAAATACTTTTTACTCTTCTCGCTTAATGGCGTAATTAGAAATTCATTATATAATGATTTTACTTCAGGGTTTTCGTAACTCAATCTCTTTTCCATCTTAGCGTCACACGAATACAATCCCTCCGCACGTTTCACCACTGCGCTATCCATATCTCTTAATATCGGTTGACCGCCACCGCCAACGCAACCATTAGGACAAGCCATCACCTCTATCATATCATATTTACGTCTTTTCAAACTGTCTAAAATTTCACGTGCCTTATTTGTACCGAACAGAACACAAAGTTTCACATCCCTATCTAATAAATGTACTGTAGCAGTTTTGACATCCTTATAACCTCTCAGTGCCTTAAATTTCAAAAAGTTCTCAGGAGGATTTTGCCCAGTAGTCAAATAGTAGGCAGTGAGCACACTAGCCTCCATCACTCCTCCGCTAGCACCAAATATCACTCCTGCGCCCGTACCCAGAGGCAATGCTGTATCATATTCGCTATCTGTCAATTTCTTGAAATCAATTTTTTCGCGTTTCAATAGTCTACCAAATTCACGCACACTCATTACATAATCTGTATCTTGACCATATAAACCACTTAGTTCAGGACGTTTAATCTCAAATTTCTTCGCTACACATGGAGTCAATGCTACTACCACCAAATCACTAGGTTTGATATTGTGTTTCTTGGCTAAGAAATTTTTTATCACACTCGCTTGCATAGATATAGGACTACGACAAGTGGATAAATTAGGTATCAACTGTGGGTAGAATGTTTCAACAAACTTTACCCAAGCAGGACAGCAACTGGTGAATTGAGGTAGATTAGTACCATTTTTTAATCTATCTATTAATTCACTAGCCTCCTCCATAATAGTCAAATCTGCACCAAACGTAACATCATAAACATAGTCTGCACCCAATCTCTTAAGTGCTGATACTATCTTACCTGTAACTATTTCGCCAGACGGATAATCATACATCTCGCCGACTGACACTCTCACAGATGGAGATGTGATAACTGCAACCTTTTTATTAGGGTTATGTATCGCATCCATAATTGCAGATGTATCATCCTGCTCAACTAATGAACCTACTGGGCAAACGTTGACACATTGTCCACAATTAATACACACAATATTTTCGCTATCATAAGTCCAATGGCATGCTACACCCATTTTATTCTTACAAACATCTTTGCACTTACCACATAAGACACATTTTTTATCATGTCTCTTTATGCTAGGGTTATCATGTGCTACAGGAACACGAATTTCACTATATTTATCCATCTTTTCTCCTAAGTAAGTATATATTTACTTTAACAATTTAATATCTTTTCCTTCAATGTATTCGCGTACACTAGTCACACAATCTGCCACTGTAACAATTTTCTCGTAAAACGATTTCATATTTTTTGGACGTACGAACAGTGAGACATTATATTTCGATTTCAATTTTTCTTTAACATCATACACTTGATTAATATCGTCTGTACTATCATAAATTAATGCTAGATTGTACAATGAATTGAAACGTGCACCACGCTCAAGTAAGAGCATACACACAGGCTCAAATCCTATAGAACATCCTACGGCTGAAGTATCAGTGCCCGTAATCTTGCCTACCATTTTATCATATCTACCGCCACCTACAATTGCTCCTGTAAATCCATCAGTATATATCTCGTAGACTGTACCAGTATAATATCCCTGTCCACGCACTATTGATATATCGAACTTAATTTCGCAACTTTCACCAGTCAGTTTATCAAGAGAATTAATCAAATATGATAGTCTATTGATAGTGTCTATATCTACACCATATTTTTCTAAGCTGGTGATACCTTTATCCAATATCTCATTTAATGCATCTATTAATCTATTAATATTGTCAGTATCAAAACCTTTCTCTATAAGTTCCATCATCACGCCAGTAATAGATATTTTATCAATCTTATCTAATGTGACACATACTGATTTGATTTCTTCATCTTTAAAACCTGCATATCCACATACCGAATTCAAGACTTCTCTACTATTAATTCGTACTACGAGTGAACTAAAACCAAGTTTATTAAGTGTCTCAATACTGGTCTTTAACAATTCAAGTTCGGCATTGACAGTATTATCACCAAAAATGTCTATATCGCACTGAGTGAATTGTCTATTTCTACCACGTTGCGGACGCTCTGCTCTAAATGCCTGACCTATTTGAATAGACTTGAATATAGTAGGTAATTTATCTCTATTGTTAGCATAAAATCTAGCAAGCGGTACTGTCAAGTCGTATCTAAGTCCTTCTGCAACAATATCAGCCTCTGTAAGATTATCTTTAGTCAAATCTAATTTATCTCTACGTTTGATAGTTTTAAACATTAATTTTTGATTATCACCAGTATCATTGCTTAAATACTCAATATGTTCGAGGATTGGCGTGTCTATGAGATTAAATCCATTATTTTGATACGAACTTAGGATAGTCTGTCGTACCATCTCCCTCGTCTTAGCCTCGCGTGGCATATAATCATATGTTCCCCTAACAGGGTTAAAGTTTTTCATTAATCGCTCCTTACTATCTATGTGTTAATTATAGTTTAATTTAATAAAGATTGTCAATAAAAAAGCCGATACTTACTATCGACTTAATTATCACTACTAATCTTCACTTCTCCACACAATATATCGTTATAGGAATAGGTATTAATTGTTTCTAAATCTATAGAGCAAGATTTGACCGTAAATACGCTAGCATAAACATCTTCTATTCGTGCTCTGTAACTTGCCACTTTGCGTCTACCTCTATTGATATGCAGATTGACCTCTTGTCCCTTTAATTCTAATATACGATTTTTAATGTTCTCCACAGTGTTAGGCATCTTTTTCATAGTTTCACCCCACTAGATTTTCGTCATGAATAAAAAAAATAAACGCAATCGTCAAAGATTGCGCTTTCTCTACAAATTAATCATCAAAATCGTCATCGGTGTCATCGTCGTCTTCGTCATCTATATCATCATCGTCGAAGTCATAATCTTCATCTTCCAAATCGTCTTCGTCCTCATCATCTTTATCGAGGTCTTCAACGAAGTCAAAGTCATCAACGATACCAGTAGTGGTCTCTTCCTCATCTTGATCATAGACACTATCGGTGATTACTTCCTCGTCGTCCTCGTCTTCTTCGTCATCATCCGATATGTACTTGTGCCAATCATCGAGTTCCTTATTCTCTGCATCTTCATCAGTGATGCCCAACTCTTGTCTACATGTATCGCATATCTCTTCGTCGTTTTGAACAAAATTAATCTTACAAATAGGACATAACTCCAAATCTGCAATGTCATCATCACTAGATTTGATAAGCTTCAGTTCCTTCTTGCATACATTACAATATTGATCTGCCTTCTTGATATAATTCAACTCGCATCTAGGACATAAAATCCATACTGGCTTAGTAGCCTTTGCCATACACTTCTCCTTTCATTTGGTTTAACCTAATATAAAGGTAGAGAATTGCACTCCACATTTATCTAGAATATTATAGTTAGAGAAAACGCTTTTGTCTACTAAATTGCAAATATTTTCTAATTTAATTTATATACATCTTTTTACAAATTATGCACCCTCTATGAGCATTTTATCTGCCACTAGTGCAATAAATTCTCCATTCGTTGGCTTCTCATTGCTTGAATATACTTTAATACCAAATAAATTATTTATATTTTCAATTTTGCCTCTATTCCAAGCAACCTCAATAGCATGACGTATAGCCCTCTCCACTTTAGAAGCGCTAGTGTCATATTTCTCAGCTATAGTTGGATATAGTTTCTTAGTAATTGAATTTATTATTTCAGGATTAGCTATTGCCAACTTGATTGCCTCTCTTAAAAATTGGTAGCCTTTTATATGTGCAGGTATTCCTACTGTAATGAATATGTTAGTAATTTTTTCTTCAATATAATTAGGCGTCTTTGAATTAAAAAAAACATTTGTTTGAGTTTTGTTAGGACTCAAAATATCCTCTACTCTATCCTTTAATGTCTCAACATCAAATGGCTTAATACAATAATATGATGCACCTAAAGAAATAGCTTTATTAATGAAGCCATCCATAGAAAGCGCAGACTGTATGATTAATTTAGTCTGTGTACCATGTACTTTCTCTAATACTTTAAATCCATCCATTGAACGTAGTACTATGTCCATAATAACAATATCAGGGTTGTGTTGATTAATGAGTTTAACTAACTCTTCACCATCACCAGTAGTCGCTAATATATCATATTTATCTTGCGTAAAAGTGCTCTTTAATTCTATCAAAGTATTTTGATCTTCATCTGCTAGTATTAATTTTGTTTTTTCCATAAAATCCCCTCTTTTAAATGCATTTATTACACAATAATATAATAACAAATATTTTATAAAAATTTTCCTGCTGTACATAAAAAAGTACAACGTTTGGTGTTGACGTGTATACAAGATTAAGGATATAATACAAGTACAGAATGTTACTCCGCATAAAACTTAATAACA
>CATLDS010000021.1 GCA_949902685.1 uncultured Christensenellaceae bacterium
GAATACGAGCGTAGAATATTATCATGACGTAAGAATAGTGAATAGTATATTGAATACAGATGATACAATTCATGCAATAACTGGTTCTTCATTTGATTTGTTCTTATTCTATGATGATTTAACTGTCAGTGAACCAGAGAAGACTACTACATACAAGTTTATTGGTTGGTATACTGATGATACCTATATTAACCAATGGAATGGAGGAAATGTTGTACCCGAATACGATGTGACTTTGTATGCAAAATGGGAAGTCATTAATGTTGTTGAGACTAGACTAGTCAATATATACGACAATGGAAAATTAATTTCATCTACAGGTCATGAAGTGGGCGAGATTTTAGTCCTGCCAAGTGATATTAAAATTTTAGATACTACTAAATTCTATACGGATGCTAATTACTCTAGAGAATGTATTTTGCCTAAACGTATGCCTAATAATGCGTTAGAGATACATATCCGCAATATCTATACTGTTACAATCATAGATGATACTTGTCATAACAATACAATTGTATTGTCCGCATATCAAGGAGAGCAGATAACTCTACCTAATTATGAAAGCATCGTTATAGATGATGGTAGCATGACACAGCGTGAGACATATACTTTCGTTGGTTTTGATAGTGATATTAAAGAATTCGCTAATACCGACATTGTGATAAATGCTGTATGGAATCACGAAATTAAATATTATTACAATGTTACATTCAGTAAAGATAACAATATAGCTAGTGCTTATAAGTCAAATATAGAGTTCCCTATTGATACTATTAGAGTGTTAGAGGGAAGTACTATCAACTTATCTCAATATGTACCGAAATGGGAGTATACTACCGGAAAATTGATTAAGGTAGATTGGCACTATGATTTTGAAGGCTGGTCAACTAAGAAGGGTGGTGATAATATCACCGAAATCACAGTTTCAGCTGACATGACAATATATGCTAACTGGGACGGAGTAGTAAAGACTGGTAAAGCATAATTAAAAAATATCGCAGATATGCGATATTTTTTCTAGTATATCTTTTAATTTTAAGATAATATTACTTTGCTCTTCTTCTAAAATAATCAACGACAAACAATACAACACTGATAATTACAAGTATAGATAAAGAAAGTATGTCCCAAATATCAATTAATGGTTCGTTTATTAGAAAATGTAGCGCAATTTCTATTATGAAATAAGTGGGTATCAATGAAGCCGTGGCTATAGCAAAGGCGAGGTGAAGTTTATTGTGAAAATACTTAAATATAAAATACATTGTCCAAATTAAAACAAGAGATATTACTGACATTATACTACCGATCAAGAAAACTGGAATGGTTTTATCTATTAGAATGTTTAGAATTAGTAGGAAAGGAAATATGCTAATGCTAAGTATAATAAGTGAATACAATATCCCCTTTTTGCCAAATGTAATTGTGGGAAACGTTACAAGGCATGTGAACACGATTGAACTGATAGGATATAGAGACCATGTAAATCTTTTGTTAATAGCAACATCGCATATAGTGCATACCAATATGGCTGTAATGAACAGAATAGAACAAATTATTGAAATAATATGATTGTAATTATAATATTTTTTTTTATTTTTGGTACTATCCTCTTTTAATGGTGGAGACTGAGTTTGATTTGGTATATTGTTTACTAAGAAAGTTTCCTCGCACTCACCACGCAAAATTTCATTAATAGATACATTGAAAATTTGCGACATCTTGGGTAGAAGTTGTACATCGGGACTGGCAATTCCTCGTTCCCATTTCGATACTGCCTTGTCAGTAACATGCAATAGCTCTGCTAATTCTTTTTGAGTCATCATTTTCTTTTTTCTTAGTTCGGCTATAAAAAGTCCACTTTTAACAATATCCATAATATCCTCCAAGATTTTTTATTGTACTTATTATAACTCCAATCAAAGTCTTTTTTCAATCAATAATGACTGCATTTTATTCAAGTAAACCACTAGTCGAGTTAATTAAGTTCGTTTTACTAAAATTATAAACAATGTATAACTATGAAACGAAATAAAAAATGCACATTATTAAATGTGCATATCTTTTAATGGTGGAGATGATGGGAGTCGCACCCATGTCCTAATGAATTAGGCACTCATACACTACATACTTAGTCAATGACTAAATTCGCTCTATAGAACTAACATTGACACTTCTATAGAACTAGCCTAAATGTACATTCACTCATATTAGGCAATACGAGTGAGCGTTAACCGATAATCGACGCCAGACTCTAATATATCGGTACTATTAGACTGACGGGCTACTGCAACTAGGCAGCGTAAGCCAATTTTTCAGTTTTGTTTGCGTTTATTTAATTCGTTGCAATACGAATACATGTTTTACGAGATGGCGCTCGGTATGCGTATAAATACATAATTCACCAGTCGAAACTATTTCATCCCCTAGTTTGTACCGCCTTTAGTTAATTTGTACTCGCAGATATTTAACATTTTGGCAGATACTTCCTCTTAATTAATAAAAGGATAATATATTATATCATAGAAATTCAAATATTTCAATATCAAAAGACAACAATTGTATTAATCGGCAAAAATATTTTTATTTTTTATTACATTATGATATAATATTTTCATAATTACAAAAGGGGAAATTATGAGAAAAACTAAGATAATAGGGACTATTGGGCCAGCATCAAATGAATATTCAGTCATGAAAGGTTTGGTGCAGGCAGGATTAAATGTCGTGAGAATTAATTTGTCTCATGCGAAGTTGGAGGATATGGAGAAAGTTCTAGCAAATGTGAAACGTATACGCAATGAACTGAATGTTCCATTACCTATCATGCTAGATACCCGTGGTCCAGAGATAAGGGTAAAGACGTTTAAAGAAGGTCGAGTAAATATTAAGCGAGGGCAGACATTTGTATTCACTGGTCGCAATCTAGTTGGCGATGAAAATATAGTTAGTTTCAATGAGTCAAAGATTGTAGATTGTATTAACGTTGGAGACAAAATTTTAGCCGTTAATGGATTATTAACATTTAAAGTGACAGCAATTGAAGGAAAAGATGTCATTACTAAAGCTATGAATTCTGGTGTAATATCTAACCGTAAGAGTCTTTCAATTCCTAATGTGGAATTTTCCACTCCGTATTTGAATAAAGCAGACAAAGAGGATATCTTGTGGGGAATAAAGAATAATGTTGGATTAATTGCTGCAAGCTTTGTTAATTCTAGTGAAGATGTAAATGTTTTAAGGAAATTCATAGTTAAAAACGGCGGAGATATGAAAATTATCTCAAAGATTGAGTCTCAGTGTGGATTAAAAAATTTAGACGAGATTATAGATGCCAGTGACGCTATAATGGTCGCTCGTGGTGATTTAGGAGTGGAAGTCCCAGTAGAGAGATTGCCGGACATACAGAAGAATATGATTAAGCATTCTATTGCACGTGGTAAACCAGTAATTACGGCGACAGAGATGCTAGAGAGTATGATTACTTCTAATCGCGCTACACGTGCAGAAGTGAGTGATGTGGCGAATGCTGTATATGATGGTAGCAGTGCAGTAATGCTATCAGGTGAGACAGCTGCAGGTAAATTTCCAGTCGAGGCAGTTCGCACTATGGCAAAAGTTGCCTTAGAGACTGAGAAACATATCAATTATGCTAAACGATTTAATGCTCAAAGTGTGAAATTACTAGATACTACAGATGTCATATCTCATAGTGCAGTAAATGCTAGTTTCATGCAGAACACCAAGGCGATAGTTGTATTCACTAATTCAGGGCTTAGCGCAGGCATGATTAGCCGTTTCCGTCCGGGAGTTACAGTGGTGGCTGCTACACCTGACGAGACTGTATATCGTCAACTAGAACTTCGTTGGGGTGTATTGCCAGTACTCACTAATGTTTATAATTCTACAGATGAGATGTTTAAGATAGGACATCAAATAGTTAAAAAATTAGGATTGGTGAAGTCGGGTGACAAAATTGTGATGACCTGTGGTACTCCAAAGAAAAAGGGTGAGACTAATTTAATTAAGATAGAAGAAATTAAGTAGATATTTTATTAGTAGTGACTTAAATAGTTCGCAGATGAATATACTAATTTAAGTGAAAGAAAAACTAAAAAAATTATTTGATACAAACACTACTCATGGCAAGATAATGCGTATGGGAGTGTTTGTTTTCTTTCTTGTACTATTAATTTTGGCTTTATTTTTTGTATTGAAAATGACAGGACTTTGGGAGAAGGTCAACTCAATGGAAAAAATACGTGCGATAGTAGAGAGTGGAGGAGTATTTAGTTTCTTAATATTTATTTTACTTCAAATTCTACAGACAACAGTGCTACAGATTCCAGCATTCTTCGTGACGGTGGCGGGTGCATTAATCTTCGGGCCATGGCAAGCATTTTTTATGAGTTATATAGCGATAATGATAGGTAGTATCATTATGTTCTATGTGGGACGAAAAGCAGGTAGAAAATTCTTAAATTGGATAGTGGGTAAAGAGTCTGCAGAGAAGTGGATAGATAGGATGAGCAATGGTAAATATCTGTTCTTCCTTATGATGATATTTCCAATGTTTCCAGATGATATATTATGTGTGGTCGCAGGACTAACTAATATGAGTTTTTCATTTTTCTTATGGACTAATGTAATTGCTCGTGGAATAGGTGTGGCATGTACGGTGTTCTTCGGTAGCGGAGCGGTAATACCTTTTCATGGATGGGGATTGGCAGTTTGGGCAGGTTTGATTGTTGTAGTAGTAGTTCTATTCTATGTAAGTATCGTATATAAAGATAAAATTGATGATGTATTAAATCAATTCTCACATAAGAATAAAGATAAGCATAAAAATAAAGATTAAGTTTCATTAAAATTTTAAACCACAAGCTTTATGAGTATTTGCAATATAGTTAAAAATTTGCTACAATATTTATAGGTGAAATATGGAAGAAGACAATAAATATAAATGTTCCAATTGCGGTGCGTCTGTACGTGCAGATGAGAGATGTTGCTCATACTGTGATAGCAATAATAAGTACTATAAAAGTGTTAAATTGGATAATAATGAAATAGATGATGATAATGAAGATAATGATGAGGTTGATTTTCCAGATGTAATAGGTGTTCTATTTAGTGGTATGATGATAGGTTCAGCTATAAAAAGATTGGGTAGAACAATTATGCGCCCATTTTCTATTGGTAAGAATAGACCTCCACGACCACCTAAACGCCATGATAGGTAATATTGATTATACAAAAAATACCGTTATTACGGTATTTTTATTTTATAGATTTTTGTTAGGTTGGAAACCATAGAGTTTTAGATCTTCTAATTGTTGGTCTGCTAGTAAATTAACATTATTTAATATAAATAGGTATTCCTCGTAACAGTCACTTTTTGGAGTAATGTCATCAAAGTATTTTAAACGTTTGTCTAGCCACTTCATGACTTTATATACACACGAAGTTAATTTTATCTTGATCTTTTTATCTGTTTCATTGTCAAGGGTAGATACATACCTATTGGATTTCAATTTTTTGTTGCTACTCTTATAATTAATAGGTTCTACGATCGTGCCTTCTAATCTTGTATATGTATTTGTTTTTTTCAATGTTGTAGAAGTGTTTTGTGCATCAACTTTTTCTTCTACAGGTAAAATAGATGATGGTTTATCAATATATTGTGAATTAGATATGTTATTGGCATTCGATTTTGCATGTTCTACAATTAAAGTTTGTTTTGATTGAGTTTCGTCATTTTTGTTCGTAACTACAGTCTGTGTTTTGGTATGCCTTTGATATGCTCTTTCAATTAGTTTTCCCTGCCATGGCATACCATACTTGTTAAGTAGTATAATTATTTCTTCAGGCAATTCTTCTTTAATTTTTTTTATATTAGTAATAAGTGTATATAAAGGATTTTGGCGAAAGTATAGTGAACTAGGTACTTCGTGTATCATCTTATTGTTCTGTTCGCACCAAGGTATCAACTCGTTTTTAATTCTTTTTATAATTATATTGTGATTGTGACTATTTTCATTCTTTAATCTATCTTTAGTTTTTTGGATAAGTTTTGGACTTCTACCATGCCATATAATTCCATGGTCATCTAGCAATTTGATAATGTCTTTTGGCAAATCATCCTTTATTATTTTGAGATGATTAACAAACGAATAGAGAGGATTTATTTTACCATTTATCTTTGTGGGAATTTCATAAATTTTACAATTATGTTGTACACAATGTGGGATAAGTTCTTTGATTATACGATTTTCCGGAGATGTTCGTAAAGCCTCCGTCGCGGGATTGTACTGTTTAGCTTTTATTTCCCAAATCATACCATAACTATTCAATAAATCAATATACTTTTGCTTTAGATGATTTTTAGAGCGTCTAGCCAAGGTTATAATTTTATAGTACTTTGATACTTTTCCAGACTCATCATAAGAACGTACTTCAGGTATCGTTAGATTATGCGCGTTTAAGTAAGGTATTAATTCATTCTCTATATGTCCCTCGAGCACATTACAAGAGTGAGTTTTTAGATATTCATATTCTTCTTGCCATATCATATTATGATTGTCTAGAAGCCTGATAGTGTTTTTACTTAAATTTTCTTTGTTTTTTCTCAATAACTTTATAAGGTACAACAATTTTTTTGGGCCATCTATTTGGTCTATTGTAACATTGTTTTGCTCGCAATGTTTTATCAGGACGTTTTTGGCTTTGTTTTCATAACTTGAGATTAAACGGTTATGATGATGTTGTTGTTTAGTGCCAGACCATGGCATTCCATATTCGTTCAATAGATTGATAATCTCAGTTGGTAGTACGGATTTAAGTTTCCTTAGTTTATCTACAAATATATATTTAGGGTTATGTTTGTCATTTATCCTTGTGGGAATTTGATATAATTTTTTGTGATTAAAATTACACCAATCTATTAACTCTTCGTTTATTTTCTTCTGTAATAAATCTAGTTTTTTTCTAGATAGTGGAACAATTTTTTGATCCCATACCATTTCGTATTTATCTAGTAGATTAATGGTCTCACTAGTTAGTTTATCACGAACTTTGATCAAGTTTTCAACTAGACGCAATATGTCGTTAGGTATTACTATATTGTTTGTATTGTCAAAAATATCCTTTATCGTCATTTGATTATCTTGACACCATGGTATTAATACATTGTGTACTTGGCTGTTATAATCAATCTTTTCTTTTCCCCAAGGCATATAATATTTATTAAGTTCATCAATGCTTTCTTTATCTAGTATATCTTGATATCTACGTAGTTTACAGATAAGAGAGTAGAGAGGATTTCTTTTATTTGTATTATCTATAAAAAGAAGTATTGGATCATGTATATCCGCGAAATTTCATGCATTGTGAATAATATTTACAGATATTGCAAATAATCGTCGTTTTTCATTTATAACATCAATAAATATAATGAACTTATAAAATTTATTGATAAGGAGGAG
>CATLDS010000022.1 GCA_949902685.1 uncultured Christensenellaceae bacterium
GTCACGTTCACTTGCTTTAATAAGTTTAGATTTATTCGCTTTATTAACTTTATCAAGTATTGCAAACCTATTCTCACTCTCCACATATTCTGCATAGTTCATGGTAGGATCGTAACTATCTATTCTCATAGGCTCTTTTAAACTTGGGTCATATCTAAATAATGTATTATAACCGCTCTTCACAGAATTGAATGAATGTTGCTGGCTATATCTCATATCGTATCCATGATTGATGCATGGAGCATATGCTATGATGACACTAGGACCATTGTATTTCTCCGCCTCTATGAATGCTGACACACACTGGTCTGGATTAGCCCCCATTGCAACTGTAGCGACATAAACATCTTTATAAGTCAATAACATACTCGCGAGGTCTTTTTTCTTAGTCTCTTTACCTGCCATATTAAATTTAGCGGTAGCGCCACGCGGTGTAGACTTACTCGTCTGTCCACCAGTGTTAGAATACACTTCGGTATCAAGTACTAAAATGTTTACATTCTCACCACTCGCAACGACATGATCTAGTCCGCCAAAACCAATGTCGTATGCCCAACCATCTCCACCTATTATCCAAACACTTGGACTGGTAATAAGCGACATATTATCAAATAAATACAAGTCATCCAACTTAATAACATGGCGTCTTCTAAAATCTTTTAGTGCCAATATAAAATGTTTATTAAACTCGTGATTTTCAGTATTTTCTAAGAATTTAGTAACCAAATCGTTAATTTTCTTAGAAAATTTCTTGTTTTTTAAGTTTTCTATAAAAATTTTTCGCTGATTTCGTCTTGCTATTGAAATACCGAAACCAAACTCTGCATTATCCTCAAACAGAGAATTAGCCCAACTTGGCCCAAAGCCTTCTTTATCTTTTGAATACGGACAAGTAGGATATGTGCCACCATATATTGATGAACAGCCAGTAGCATTGGCTATCAACATTCTGTCACCGAAAAGTTGAGTAGCGAGTTTAATATACGGAGTCTCACCACAACCTGCGCACGCCCCACTGAACTCAAAATAAGGACGTTTGAATTGGACACCTTTGACAGTGTTAGGAGTGAAAGGTGTAACTTGTGGCAAGGTCAGTAAGAATTCTTCATTCGCTATCTCTTTGTCCCTAATCTTCTCGCTCTCGGTCATAATGAGTGCTTTAACTGGACAGACCTCACTACACACTCCACAGCCAGTGCAATCTAGAGTATTCACTTGCATACGATAATTGCCGTCACAGATATATGCTTTCCTACTGGTGAAGGTCTTAGGCACTTTCCTTTTCTCTTCAAATATAACTGGTCTTATCGCTGCATGTGGACACATCATTGTACATCTACCACACTGGATACATTTCTCGCTAATCCATTCTGGCATTTGAGTGGCTAATGCGCGTTTTTCAAACTTTGCTGTATCGGTAGGCATATGACCATCAGCACTAAATTTACTTACAGGTATTTCGTCTCCCTCTTGATTGCTAGTAGGTACTATAATATCTTCGTAGTAATCACTTTGTCGCACCTTGCATGCTGGAGTTTCTTTAAGATTAAAACGCTTAGGATTGACCTGCTGAACCTTACTCTCAATGTCAGTAATTGCTCTAAGGTTAGCATCCACTATCTTTTGCCCTTTCTTAGAATAAGTCTTAACGATAGTTGATTTAATATTATTCGTTGCAACATCGAATGGTAGTAATTTAGATACATAGAAGAGTGCAGTCTGCATAATAGTATTAATCTTGCCACCCAGTCCGCTCTCGATAGCGATATGATTGGCGTCACAAGTGAATAGTTTAATATTCTTAACTACCAAGTCCTCTTTCATCTTATTAGGCATCTTCTTATCTAAAACTTCAAACGAATAATTTGAATTTAGTAGAAGTGTACCTCCCTCTTTTAAGCATTCTGTAATATCGTATTTCTCAATATAACCTACATTATTGCATACAACCACATCTACTTTTCTAGGATTGAATGGTGCAACTATTGGTAAGAAATGTGAGCGCATATGAGATACCGTAAGGCTTCCCGACTTCTTAGAGTCATAATCAAAATAACCCTGCATATAACTGGTCGTCTCTTCGCCTAAAATCTTAATAGTATTCTTAACCGAACTGACGCTACCATCACTACCTAAACCATAGACTCTCATACTGAAATTAGATAGGTCGTCTACATATTTCTCTTTAACCTCTAGATTGGTCTGTGTCACATCATCATATACACCAAGTGTAAAATATTGTTTCTTTCGATTGATCATGTTATCAAATACTGCAATAGCCATATCTGGAGTAAATTCTTTACCTCCAAGACCGTATGTACCGGAAAAACAATTAACATTAATCTTATTTTTTAAAAGCGCGTGAGAAATGATGCTAGTGAGTGTATCCACACCATTAACATCTAGATTTCGCTCTAAAATGGTGATATTTTTAGTGTTTTTAGGCAATTTTTTGATAAAATTCTCTTCGTCGAATGGTTTGAGCAAACGAACCTTGATAACTCCTACTCTACCCTTGTACTGCTTTAATGCTAATTTCAATACATCGGCAGATGTACCTACACTGACAACTACATCACGTGCATTAGGGTCTCCATAGTACTCTATTGTGTCATAAGTTCTACCAGTAATCTCGCTCTGCTTATTAAGTGCAAACTTGACATCATCTAACACATGAGAATAATTTTCTAACGAACGAATTCTATTCTGCATAAACACATCTGGATTTTGATTAGTGCCAGCAGTATATGGCTCGTGATTGTTTATTGCACCTAATCTAAATTCATTGATGTCGTCATAATCTACAATTTTCTTTAGGTCGCTTAGTTCGGTCATCTCTATAGTAGATAGTTCATGACTGGTCCTAAATCCATCAAAGAAACAAATAAAAGGTGTCTTGCTCTTTTGACTAGCTAACTCTGCTACAATGGATATGTCGTTGACCTCTTGCACACTAGAACAATTGATGATGTTAAATCCCGTCTTCATGCAGGCATATATGTCGCTATAATCACAGAAGATATTTAACGCATGAGTAGCAACACTACGTGCCGCTACATAAAAGACTGTCGGCAAACCCTCGCCCGCAATCTTATACATATTAGGTATCATAAGGAGTAACCCCTGACTAGAGGTGAAAGTTGTAGTCTTCGCACCTGCGATTAAACTACCATGTACCGCACCTGCGACTCCAGCCTCACTCTGCATTTGAGTAATGTAAAGTGGATTGTTGAACACATTTAATTTCTTATCAAACCTAAACTGGTCACAGTTCTCAGCCATAGGGCTACTAGGTGTGATAGGATAAATAACCGCCACGTCGTTCATCATATAGGCAATATTCGCTGCTGCGTAATTACCATCTACTGTAATCTTCTTCATACTTTCTCCTTATTTGTATTAATTCATTAAAAGTTTATCATGTGAACAAATTTTTTACAAATAATTTATTGTAACTTAACTAAATTAATTCATTATAATAATGTTTGTAAAATAGAATAATATGTGTTAATATGTGCATATGAGATATTTAATGATGGTGAGTTATAATGGTAGAGAATTTGCCGGTTGGCAGAGACAGAACAATGCGGATACCATTCAAGAACGAATTGAGCATTCTATTGAAATAATTACAAAAAAGACTGTTAATTGTGTAGCGAGTGGCAGAACAGATGCTGGAGTATCCGCCTATATGCAACCTGTACATTTTGACATCGATAACACCTTAAATGAAGACAAGTTTTTACGTTCAATGAATGGACTGCTCCCTGATACAATTCGTGTACTATCCGTAGAGCAATCTAATGTGCACGCCAGATTTTCTGCGAAAAGAAAAACTTATCTATATAAAATGTACATATCTAATATAGAATTACCATTATTTAGTGATGCATTGAGAATATCACCTAATCTAGACTATAAATCAATGAAAAAATTTATTAAATTGTTGAAAGGCACTCACGATTTTGCAGGATTTAGAGCAAGTGGTAGTGAAACAGAGACTA
This sequence comes from uncultured Christensenellaceae bacterium, assembly GCA_949902685.1. Lineage (GTDB taxonomy): Bacteria > Bacillota > Clostridia > Christensenellales > UBA1242 > Onthoplasma. The sequence goes on from CATLDS010000022.1 coordinate 4,005, forward strand.
GCGTAAGGACAATTTACAATATTAACTTAGATAGAAAAGGAATGTATCTATACTTCTCTATTACTGGTAATGGATTTCTATACAAAATGGTACGAAATATTGTCGGCACAATGCTAAAAATTGGTGAAGGAAAATTAAGTTTGAAAGAAGTAAAAAAGACGTTATTTACAGATTTTAAAGCCACCAGCACAGCAAAACCACAATATTTATATCTATTAAATGTAAAATACCAATGAATTTGTTTACTTAAAAATGATTTATTGTTAGAATAAATTTAGGAGTTAATTATGAATCAAAAAGAGAAAAAAGAAGTAACACATAGTAAATCTAAAGCTTTTGGATTTAGTTTCCTAGTGTGTATGGCTGAGGCGATTGTTTTCGCTATCGTGTATGCTATAGGATATTTCGCATACATAGTACCTATTGCGGGCGTACTATTTGCTATGATAATTTTCCAGAAATTTTCTAAAAATACATGGCAAAACATATTAATCAATTTCGCATGGTGTTTATTATGGACTCTTGGCTTTAACTTAGTATCAGTGTTAGTTGTCAATGCCCTATCATTGTATGAACTAGGTTATTCATTCTTCACGGCATTCCCAGTTATGATTACCCTAATCCAGACTGATCTTGAAATTAGACAGTTCATCGTAGAAATGATTGTTAAATCTTCACTAATCACAATAGGATGCGCAATAGTCGGTTTAATCTACTTTATGAGTAGTTACTTCGCTCAAAAGAAGAAAGGAGATGCTGATAGTTCTAACGCTGAAAATTCTAATGCTAAAACCATGGATATTGTTTACTTTAACTTATTCTCTTCTACAAAACATTCATACGAGAGATTTAAAGAAGATAATAATAAAGAATTATTAAAAGCTGATATCGAGAAATTATCAACTACATACCTCGTCAAACTAAGCGATGAGGATAAAAAATCAATGTTAGACCGTGTACAGAGTGAATTACTTAAAGAAAATCTTGAAGATGCAGATAAGAAGACTTTGGAAATTTTGCAAAAGATGCTCAAATAACTCTAAGCCATGCAAGTCAACGCTAAATTAGTAGTGTTGACTTTTTTCTTAATTTATGCTAACATCTACTCGTAGGAGATAGTTATGGCAAAAAATAACGTTAATAAACCAACCACTCCAAATATTAAAAAATCTTTAGGTTACAGTTTTTTATGCATATTGGTTTTTGCATTATTATATGCATTTTTCTACTCAGCAGGCCCATTCGCATTTGTAATGTTGATATTCCAAACTGTATTATCTTTATTACTATTCTTTAGATATGTTAGACCTTGTTGGCGTAATATATTTATTGGATTTGTTTGGACTCTCTTGTGGTCTGTTTCACTTAATATCTGTGCTATATTCCTCGTAGAGAGTTTCATAATATGCGAGATGAAATACAATCTTTTCACCGCATTTACTATTTATATACAAAATCTATTTAATGATACTATTACTCTATCGTCATTCCAGTCACGAATTATAGAGTTAGTCGTATTAGGCTTCATTACTTGCTTTATACTAATCTTAATCTATGCAAACTCTAAGAAAATCAAAATTACACATGCACATAATAATCCAATAGTGAACATTGACGAGTCTACATATTTTAACCTATATCTATCAATAAAACACATCGCTGAAAATTACAAAGAAAAGAAAGATAAAAACCAATTCTCTGCCGACATAAAGATATTTAAAGAGAAATATATTAATCCATTAAATGAGACAAGTCGCGAAACAATAATAAATCGTGTCAATAGCGAATTATCCAACCCAGACACTGTAATGGCAGACAGACAAGTATTGAAATGTTTACAAAAAATTCTTAATGAAAAATAGAAAATCGTGATTTTTCTATTGACAAAATATTATCTATATCTTATACTACTAAAGTATTGCTCATTAGAGCGGTTTTTCTTGCCACACGGGATTAACCAATCTAATATAGCCCGAACGCGAAATAAGGGCTAAAACATTTGAAATTTCAAATGAAAATTAATAAGGAGAATATAAATGAAAACAATTATGGCAAAACCTGCCACAGTTGAAAAGAAATGGTACATCATTGATGCAGAGGGTAAGGTTCTCGGTCGTGTTGCTAGCGAAGCTGCTAAACTTCTTCGTGGTAAGCACAAACCTACTTTCACACCAAATGTAGACTGTGGAGACAATGTTATTATCTTAAATAGCGATAAAATCGTTTTAACAGGTAAAAAAGAAGAACAAAAATATTTTAAGCGTTATTCTGGTTTCCAATCAGGATTACACCTCACTCAATACAAGACTATGATGGCTAACCACAGTGATGTTGCTCTTATGAGAGCCATCAAAGGTATGCTTCCTAAGAATAGTCTTGGCAGAACTATGGCTACACATTGCCATATCTATAAGGGTGCTGAGCATAAAAATCAGGCTCAAAAACCAGAAGTTTGGAACGGAGGTAACATCTAATGGATGAAATCGTAGAAAAGAAAACTGTAAAGAAAACTACAACTAAAGTAGTTAAAGCAGAGCCAAAGGCTGAAACTAAAACTACTGTAAAAACTACTAAGGCTCCTAAATCTAAGACTGCTAAGGCCAAAGTTCAAGAGTTCTTAGGTACAGGTAGAAGAAAATGTTCAGTTGCACGTGTTCGTTTGACAACTGGTACTGGAAGTATCAAAGTTAATGGTGAAGGGTTGAAAGAATACTTTGACCTTGATACATTGATTACTATCGTTAAACAACCATTGGTTTTAACTGAGACTGAAGGTAATGTTGATATTACTGCTAATATCTATGGCGGTGGTAAGGCTGGTCAGGCTGGTGCTCTACGTCATGGTATTACTAGAGCATTAATGGAATTTAGACCCGAGTTCCGCCCTGCTCTTAAAAAAGCTGGTTTCGTTACTCGTGATGCTAGAAAGAAAGAACGTAAAAAATACGGTCTCAAGAAAGCACGTCGTGCTCCACAATTCAGTAAGAGATAAGAAAATGTGCGTATGCACATTTTTTTGTTTACCCAAGTGCGTTTATACTTTCACCATCTCTCAATTAAAAAATAGAGATGTGCCCTCTTAACTAAAAGATTGTTTGTAGTTTCGTCACATCTCATAAAAAAGAGAGATGTGCTGCCTCTCAACTAAAAGATTGTTTGTAGTTTCGTCACATCTCATAAAAAAGAGAGATGTTGATTTACACTCGAAACTACAAATCATCTAAGAATGTGAATTCATTAACTATTGTTAATCTAATTCATAATCAAATATCATAGTTTTTTTAGAGCATAGAACTATCTCTCTAAAGTGTAAGGATTAACCTTACAAGTGTAATATGTGCGGATTATTTCGTTTTATTCGTAGTTTTTTTATCTTTTTTTAAAAACACTATTACAATATTTACAATTAAAATAGCGACTAGTACACAAATTAAATCTCTGT
>CATLDS010000023.1 GCA_949902685.1 uncultured Christensenellaceae bacterium
CTATTCCATATTTTGAATAAAACTCTTTTTTATATTCTAAAAAGCTATCATTATTTATCGCCTCACGCATATTCTCCATCATCTTAAGAGTGAAGCGAATGTTATGTATGCTAAGTAATCTCGCACCTAAAATCTCGTTACACATTACTAAATGATGAAGATATGCTTTGGTGTGATTTCTACAGCAATAGCAGTCACACTCTGGGTCAAGTGGAGTAAAGTCTTCTTTATATTTGGCATTTTTTAGTATTACTTTTCCCCTACTAGTCATACCTAGACCGTTTCTTGCCACACGCGTCTGGAGTACGCAGTCAAACATATCAATACCGCGTTCCACACTCTCAAAAATGTAATCTGGAGTGCCTACGCCCATAAGATATCTTGGTTGGTCTTCTGGGTAGTGACCTTTCATTGCATCCAACATTTCTACCATTACAGGTTTAGGCTCGCCGACTGACAATCCACCAATAGCGATACCGCATTTGCAATATTTTTTGGTCTCTTCTAAACTTTTTAGACGCAAATCTTTATAAAAATTTCCCTGCACGATTGGAAATAACATTTGATTAGGATTTTTATGTGCTTTAACGCACCTATCGAGCCAATTCAAAGTTCTCGTCATTGCCTTCTCTGCTTCACTATATTTGATACCATAATCACTGCACACATCGAATGCCATTATAATATCTGCACCAAGATTATTCTCTATCTCAATCGCTTTCTCTGGACTAAAGAACATTTTAGCGCCGGATAAATGATTTCTAAACTCGACGCCATCATCTGTAATCTTACGGATATCTGCGAGTGAAAATACCTGAAAACCACCACTATCTGTCAGCATTGGACGATTAAAATTCATAAATTTATGTAATCCACCAGCCTTTTTAACTAACTCATCTCCTGGACGAATATGTAAATGATAAGTGTTAGCGAGAATAATTTGAGCACCCACCTCATACAAATCATCACTCGTAAGAGATTTTACGGTCGCAAGAGTACCCACCGGCATAAAGATAGGTGTAAAAATATCGCCGTGCGGTGTATGTAATACTCCGGTACGCGCCCCACTATTCTTATCAATATGTAACACTTCGTAACTAAACTTTTTATTCATTACATTTTACCTTTTCTTCATTTAGACATTTTACTACTTCATTGAATGGAAGCATTAATCTATCTGTATTTTTTATTATACTAAATCTATCGACATTTTCATAGTCTAATAGTTTAATACCTGCGTTTTTTATATCTCTAATTAATCTTTCACGTTGGTCGATGGTGTCATAATAGTTTTTATTGACATATGCCACTATTAAACCTATGCCTGCGATTTGCTGTAATTGGAACACTATTCTATTCTCGTCAAAATTTTTATCTTTTAAGACCCAATCAAGTTTATCATCAGTGAAGAGCAAAGTGTAGCCCTTCTTTAACAATTTTTTCTCTTGCTTTAAGTTCTTTTTATCATCAGGCTCACCTTTAGGATTCATAAGTGACTTCCCGTCTATATCTGTGCCATTAGTGTCTAGTCTAATAGACTTCCTAATCCGTATACATTTACTTTTTAAATCAGGCTCGTCCATGTTCACATTGGGTGGCAAATAATAGTTGGTCATAATGTGACGCTTATAAAAAAGTATAAAACCTTTCTTATATAAAAGTTTTTCATTATCTTCTAATGTTCCTACAATCTTAAGTTCTACTTCTATCCAATTAGCCATTAACAACACTCCTTAACTATACTTCTCAGTATTTTGTCTATCTGTTAAAAGTTAGTTACCTATAAAATATTTTTATAAATTTGAGACATAAAAAGAGCGCTCACATAATAAACATACTGTCGCCGAAACTGAAGAAACGATAACTATTCTCTACTGCAGTCTCGTATAAATTCATTGTATTCTCGTACCCTGCGAATGCACTCACAAGCATTATGAGTGTACTCTTCGGCAAATGAAAATTCGTGATAAGTGCATCGACAATTTTGAATTTATACGGCGGATAGATAAATATACTAGTATCTCCTTCGCTAGCCTCGAGTGGCACACCTTTCATCGCAACTGTCTCAAGAGTTCGTACACTCGTAGTACCCACTGCAATAATTCGTCTATTTTCAATCTTGGCTTTATTGATTTTATCGGCTACTTCTTGACTAAGGCGATAATGCTCGGTATGCATATCGTGTTTAGTAATATCTTCTTCCTTACAAGGACGGAATGTACCCAACCCTACATCAAGGGTAAGTTCTAATATCTCTACTCCCATATCTTGTATTTTCTTCAAAAGTTCTGGCGTGAAATGCAATCCTGCTGTTGGTGCTGCTGCACTGCCTTCTATCTTATTGTACACCGTCTGGTAGCGTTCTTTGTCTTTTAATTTCTCATGAATATAATGTGGTAATGGCATTGAACCAACACGGTTCAAAATATCTTCAAACACACCATTATAGATAAATCTAACCACTCTATTTCCATCGGGTAAAATCTCTAATAGTTCACATTTTAATTCGTCACTTATATTCAAAATATTGCCAACTTTTACTCGTTTGCCCGGCTTTAATAAGACTTCCCAATCGGTAAGATTATGTCTCTTCAGTAGCAATATCTCTACACTAGCACCCGTGTCTTTATGAGCCATTAAGCGAGCGGGCAACACTCGTGTATTATTGACCACTAAGACATCACCTTTATGCAAAAAATCTGTGATATCTTTGAACTGACGATGAAATGTATCTTTCGTCTTTCTATCGAACACGAATAGCCTACTCTCGTCCCGTTTCTCTAGCGGAGTCTGTGCTATCAAATTCTCTGGAAGATGATAGTCATAGGTTGACAGTTTCTTATAATCTATCATTCTTTATCTCCATTATTTTCTTCTGGAAGTTGAAGAGACTTTGGTACTGACAGACCAAAATGTTCATATGCCAGTCGTGTCACCATTCTACCCCTATTAGTACGCATAACGAAACCGATTTGCAATAGATACGGCTCGACTACATCTTCGATAGTGGAAACCTCTTCATTGGTTGTCGCAGACAATGTCTCAAGGCCTACTGGCCCACCTCCAAACTTCTGTATCATTGACATTAATACTCGCTTGTCCACATAGTCTAGACCCAAGTCGTCTATATCCATGAGACTCAAAGCTCGCTTAGCATCTGCGATAGTAATTCTATCTTTGTCTTCCACCTGCACATAATCACGAACTCGACGAAGAATTCTATTCGCAATACGCGGTGTGCCACGACTACGTTTGGCTATCTCAATAGTAGCATCTTCATCTATATACACCTTCAATATATCTGCAGAACGAGTAACTATTTTTGCAATTTCTTCTACCGAATACAACTCTAATCTACATGAAATGCCAAATCGGTCTCTTAGCGGACTAGATAAATTACCCGCCTTAGTAGTAGCACCAATTAATGTGAATGGCTGAACTTTTAGTCGCATACTTCTAGCACTAGGCCCTTTACCAACAATGAAATCTAATGCATAATCCTCCATAGCAGGATAAAGTATCTCTTCAACCGACTTAGAAATCCTATGTATCTCGTCGATAAATAGTACATCATTAGCATTGAGATTAGTAAGAATTGCAGCAAGGTCGGCAGCATTCTCAATGCTTGGCCCACTAGTAATCTTGATTTGACTACCAATTTCGTTAGCTATGATATGGCTAAGTGTAGTTTTACCTAGTCCGGGTGGTCCGTATAGAAGGACATGGTCTAGCGACTCTTTTCTTTTCTTCGCAGCAGTAATATAAACCTTGAGATTAGATTTAATCTTCTCTTGACCTACATATTCATCGAAAGACAATGGTCGAAGTTTATTCTCCACTTCGACATCACTCATATTTTTCGTACTAGATATAAATCTATCTCTCTCTTCCATACTATCTCCCTTTTATTCTTTTGTTCCTTGCCACACTGCTAAAAATTCTTTCTGCCATAAAACCTTACATTCAACAAGCCCTGCATTTTTAAGTAATTTAAAATTGTCTGCAAGCGTTTCAGGATCATCTTCTTCTGCGAGCAGGTCTAGCCAATTTTGAGTTTCTTGTTCGTTAAAAGTCTCCAACAACCTTAATTTTTGAACTTCATAAAAATGCTCGATTTCTTCTTGATTATTTCCTTTAATATAATCAAATGTTATATACTGACCACCCTTTTTTAAGTGAGAAATAATGTTGTTGATAGCTTTTTGCTTATTTTTAAATCCGTGTATATTATGAATACCTAAACTTGAAATTATTATGTCAAATTCGTCAAGTGTTTGCATTTTTTCTTCATCGCAAACATCAGTTTCTAAAACAACGAAATTATAATCTTTCATTCTCTGTTTTGCTATCTCTAACATTTCAGTGGAGAAATCGACACCTGTAAACTCGGCATGTGGATATCTTTTAGCCACCTTTTCGGTTAAAATACCTGTTCCACAGCAAATATCTAATATTTTAAGATTCTTCTTTCTAGTTTTAATACATTCCACTAGATAATCTAAGGGTTCGTCAAAACAAATATTCACTGCTCGGCTAGTGAACTCATATTCATTCGCTTCATTATCAAAAGTCTGTTTAATATTCATTAATATACCCTTCTATCCCATATTGTGTAGCACTTTTGCTACTATCTGCTCGGCTGTGTCAGTGTCGACAGCACATTCACGAGCAAGTTCGGTCGCTCTATTCTTCGATAGTCCTAATGTCGTCAGTACCGCCACAGCATCTTCTATCGCCATATTGTTCTTCGCCGTATCCTTAAATACATTTTCATTAGGAAGAATGTAATCAAATGGTTTAATCTTATCTTTTAGTTCGAGTATTATTCGCTCGGCTATCTTCTTTCCTATACCCTTACAACTAGCGATAACTTTAGTGTCTTCATTGATGATACTGCTGACAATCGAACTCATACGCTCAGCTGATAATATTTGAATAGCTGTTTTGCTACCCACTCCACTAACTGTAATGAGTTGAAGAAAGAGTTTCTTCTCCTCTGGACTCACAAAACCATATAATGACATCTCATCTTCACGAACGTGCATATACGTATATATCTTCACTTCCTCATCTAGATTAGGAAGATTGATCATACAACTATTAGTGCAAAGAATTTGAAAACCGACACCACCACACTCAACAGTAATCGTGTCATAATCTTTATCTCTTAAAATACCTCTAATAAAATTAATCATAATTTTCCTTTATATCTTTAACCCTAATAAATATGCTTGGGATAATTGTTCTCCCGTTATATCGTTCGATTCGTCCGTGTTCTCACCATATACTATTTGCTTAATATTAGTTAAACCTAGATTTTTTAATGAACGGATTAACCCTTTGACAGACTCATCAATAAATTTTTTATCATCCTGATAGCAACTGGCGATTATGTATACATCTTTATCGTCTAGATTAGTATATAACGGATACATTCTATCGATAAATGTCTTTAACTGACCACTCATCTCTCCAAAATATATTGGTGTGGCGAATACTAAAACATCTGCTTCCTTAATGTATGGATATATTGAATTCATATCGTCCTTTTGCACACAGTCGCCGTAATTATAACAATCTCTACAAGCGATACAAAAATTGAGTTTAATATCGCGGATATTTATTCTTTTAACGATATTTGCTCGTTCAATACATCCACGTTCAAACTCATCACAAAGTTTATTTGAATTACCTTTTCTCATACTGGATGAGATAATCACCACTTTCTTCAAATTGTCTCCTTACATACTATTATCACTCATTGCACTGCTGGTCTGCATATGACATAATCCTACTGCTAATGCATCGGCGGCATCGTCTGGCTTAGGTACAGCAGATAAACCTAATATATTTTTTACCATGAATTGTACTTGCTTTTTCTCTGCTCTACCATTGCCTGTTAGTGCTTGCTTAATCTGTAATGGTGTATATTCAAATAGATTATCCGTGTATTGTTTACACGCAGTAATTAGTACTCCTCTGGCCTCTGCTACTGGTATACCTGTAGTGATATTGGTATTATAAAACAATTCTTCAAATGCTACTTGGTCTGGTTTAAATGTTTCCATCAGTTCACAAGTTGCTTGGTATATAGTCATCAGTCTACTACTAATTTTCATGGTTTTAGGCGTAGTAATAACACCATAATCCACCACCTTGCACCCATTGGTCTCGATTATGCCGTAACCTATAATATTGTAACCCGGGTCTATACCCAAAATACGCATATGCTCTCCTATGCTATAGTCTGCAATTTAGTAATCAAATCATTAACTGTAGAGTACAATTCGCCGAACCTAGTATTGTCTTCCTCCACCTTATTTCTTTTAACATTGTAATCCGAAATTAATAGTTCTATCCTATCTAAAATAGTACGAATTAGTTTTACCTGCTGTTTATATCCTTTTATCACTACAGCAGGAGTATTCTCATCCACAGTAGACTTAAATGCTTTACACAATTCACTTACGGCGTGCTTATACTCAGTTTTGAGTGAGCCACATTCTTGCAATGCTAATTTATATTTTTTGCACGAATTAATAAAATCATTATTAACGCTATTCATCTGCGTATCAATTCGCTTAATTTTAGATTTATTCTTTGCATAAGCCTCTTCACGCTCACTTTTCTTGGCTGAAGAGATAGCAATTGTGATAGTGTTAATATCATTTTTGAAATCTATCATTTGCTCATAGTATGTAGTAAGATCTACCCTATCTTGCTCCGCCATAATTAAAGATGTATTGTACAACGAAAACAATGCTGACAGTTTGCTCCTATTGTCATTAAGTGCTCTAATTATCTCTAGTTGTTTAGTATTAGTTTCCATCATTCTCCTCTAAATTGTATATCACATCAACAACATCATCACTGTCGTTGAGTTTGTCTATCATCTTATTGAACGTCTCTAACTGGTGTTCATCCAATGCAATATAATTCTGCGGTATCATCTCTACACCTGACGAAAGTATCGTATATCCCTCGTTCTCAAACGCTGATACTAAATTGTTAACATTAGTAGCATTAGGCTCTACATACATAGTGAATACCTCATCGTCTTCGCAATCTAGTGCATCCATGTTGATTGCCAATTCCATAGCACTGTCCGCATCGAACTTATCATTCTTCTCTACCACTACTACGCCCTTGTTATCAAACATATATGATACACATCCGCTTGAGCCTAGACTACCACCAAATTTATCAAACGCATATTTTACATCACTACTAGTACGGTTCTTATTGTCAGTGAAACATTTAACAATAACTGCTACACCGCCTACACCATAACCTTCATAAGTCTGCTCAACGAAATTAGAATTATCAACTTCGCTATTCTTTTTAATGATATTATTAATCCTG
>CATLDS010000024.1 GCA_949902685.1 uncultured Christensenellaceae bacterium
CCCTCTAATATCTTCAAAAGTGCCTGCTGTACTCCCTCTCCGCTAACGTCGCGAGTGATTGATACATTTTGAGTCTTTCTCGCAATCTTATCTATCTCGTCAATGTAGATTATACCACGCTGAGCACGTTCAATATCGTAATCTGCATTTTGAATTAACTTCAGTAGAATATTCTCTACATCATCACCAACATAACCAGCCTCAGTAAGAGCGGTAGCATCACTAGATGCGAATGGGACTTTAAGTGTCTTGGCTAAAGTTTTAGCAAGCAAAGTCTTACCACTACCAGTAGGGCCTACTAATAGAACATTAGATTTCTCTAATTCGACCTCCTCCTCATTGTTGTCTCGCTTAATCATATTGTAGTTAATGCGTTTGTAGTGATTATAGACAGAGACTGCTAAAATCTTCTTCACTTCATCCTGACCTATTATAAAATCATCTAACTTTTGCTTCAATTCTTGAGGCTTAGGTAGATCTATAAAGTCATTCTTTTCGCTCTCTTTAGTCCTATGGTTAAAGTCCATTAAATCCCTACAAATATTAAGGCAATCTTTACATATAAAACAATCGCCCTCAGGATTACTGATTACATCTGTCAGTTCTCTCGCCGGTCTACCACAGAATGAACATACCGTTTCTATCTCTTTCATGTTTCCCCTTTTAATTTTGCAATTATTTAACTAAAAGTATTCTTTACAAATAAGTATCAATTATACACAATAAAAATACAGACCATATGGTCTGTATCTCTACTGGCGTTTACTAAATATCTTGTCCACCAGACCATATTTCAATGCTGATTTAGCATCAAGGTAATTATCTCTATCAGTATCTCGTGTAATAGTTGCCACATCTTTGCCTGTATTTTCTGCTAAAATCTTGTTAATAGTATCTTTGGTCTTCTGGATATGTTTAGCCTGTATCTCTATATCACTTGCTTGACCTTGTGTCCCACCTAGTGGCTGATGTATCATCACCTCACTATGAGTAAGGCATATTCTCTTACCTTTAGTACCACTAGATAATAGTACGGCTGCCATACTAGCTGCCATACCGATACATATGGTCGATACATCGCATTTAATGTATTGCATAGTGTCATATATAGCCATACCTGCGGTCACACTACCACCCGGACTATTGATGTACATAAATATATCTTTATCAGGGTTCTTACCTTCTAGATATATTAACTGAGCAACAATAGTATTCGCCATTTGATCATTAATCTCACCAGTCAAAAATATTATTCTATCTTCCAACAGCCTAGAATATATATCATAACTTCTCTCAACGTTACCGACTTGATCTATCACCATTGGTATCATAAATAAATTCTCCTCTAATTAATAGTATTATTTGCTCGCAAGAAATCTACTAATCTCTTCATCAAAAGTTCATTAGCAATTCTATTTACCATATCATTATTAACTTGCTTTTTAAATTCTTCCACTGATTTACCAGAATCTTTTGCCAATTCTTCTACTTTTTTGTCGATATCTTTCTCTGTGATATCTAAGTTCTCAGTGCGGATTAATTGTTCTAGTACCAATCTTGCTTTTACATTGCGTGCTGATGATACTCTAATCTCTTTCTTGAAATCATCCATAGTCTTACCAATATAAGCCACATAATCTTCAAGTCTAAGACCTTGATATTTCATCTGTTGAGTCATGCCGTTAAGTTGACGATTAAATTCTTCGTCCACCATTACATCTGGAGCATTAAACTCTGTATCATCTATAATTTTGTCTAATATATCATTGTCTAATTCTATTTCAGCCTTTTCATTTGCTTCGTTAGTTAACTTCTCTTTTATGCTAGCCTTATACTGTTCTACAGTCTCGAACTCTGTACTGTTTGATACAAATTCATCATTTAGTTCAGGCATAATACGTTCACGAATATTCTTAATCTCCACTTTGAATGTAGCAGGCTTGTTCGCCAAACTCTTCTCATGATAGTTCTCTGGGAATGTAACTAGAACATCCTTCTTATCTCCCACATTCAATCCAACTAACTGATCTTCAAATGTGTCAATAAATGAATGGCTACCTATCTTTAACTGATAGTTATCTGCCTTACCACCATCAAACTGTTTGCCATCAATATAGCCATCGAAGTCAAGTGTAACAAAGTCATCCATCTTAACAGGTTTATTAGTCTCAACTAATCTAGATGAACGAAGAAGTGAATTATGTATCTCCTCATCAATCTGTTTAGCACTAACTTTTACTTTCTGTTTAGTAAATGATAAGCCTTTGTACTGAGCGAGTTTAAACTCTGGCACGCACGGAATAGACAACACCATATCTACACCTGTGTCATCAAGTTTCTTGATATCAAGTTTCGGTGCATCGATAGGTTTAATCTCTTCGTGTTCTTTTAAAACCAAAGTATATGCCTTGTAATAAATCTCGTCTATAGCCTCGTTAACGAATGCTCCTACACCATAATTTTTCTCAATTATATTTCTAGGTGCATGACCTTTTCTAAAACCTGGAATATTGTATTTGCCCTTATTCTTCTCATATGCTGAATTGAGAGCATCATTCCATTCCTCTTTACTAACATTGATGGTTGCGTCAAACACACCATTATCTTTCTTTTCAATTTTGTACTGCATTGTAATTCTCCTTAAAAACTTGTAAATTCTAACACTTTATTTTAATTTTGGCAACTTATATCGCTTAGATTAATGCAAAAATTCCCACTATCACGAGTAAAACTGCGCATAAATATAGCGAAAATTGAATACGTCTAGCACTTTTTAGATACTTTTTCTTCTCTAATTGCACTTGATATACTACTTCATCATCCTCTTCATTCTCTAAATCTTCGTTAGTTAATCTAATAGTCGTATCTATCTTTTCTTTGCGATTGAGAGCGAATGTGATACAAGATACTGCCATAAAAAAGCATGCAAACCCGATACATTCTTTCGCCATGTTTGCAAAAACCAGTAATATTACACTTACAAACAAACTCACCAATGCAATGGTGAGTTTGAAATTAAATTTCTTCATACTATAAAATAATCATAACGATAATCAAAATCACTGCAATAATAAGCGCAATCCAGAAACCAATATTTTTCTTAGACTTAGCATACATGAATGCAAATACTGCAGTAATCGCATATGCTATGCACTGTGCAATGATGTTCATAGCGCTGATAAGTGTAGAACTAAGACCTAATTTACCAAAAATCATCTCAAGCAATAACGCGATAGCAATCAACATTATAGCTAAATAAGATAGAAAATTAACAACTCTATTACCCTTCATTTTATACAATCCTCCCTTTTTATACTAACATAATATATTTTCATTGGCAAATAAAATTGATATGTTTTGTAAAATATTCGGGCAACTCGACTTTAAAGGTCATTATTTTTCGAGTAGTAGGATGTTCAAATTCCAACTTGTACGCAAACAATAATTGACCATCTGTTTTGATTGCTGGGTCTATCCCGCCATATAATTTATCTCCTACAATAGGATGATTAATTGACCTTAAATGTGCTCTTATTTGATGTGTCCTACCTGTAGTCAATCTACAATTAAGCAAGGTATAATGGTCAAACACTTTATCTATTGTGAAAATAGTTTTACTGTATTTGCCATTCTTTTCACCCACCAATGACATCTGTTCCCTATTTTTAGGATTTCTACCTAGATAACCTTCTACAATAAAATCCTCTTTAATTCTACCCTTAATCAGTGCTTTATATTCACGATTAAGAGTCTTATCTTTCAGTTCATTGGATAGATATTTGTGTGCATAGTCATTCTTTGCAACAATCATAAGTCCACCAGTATCCTTATCTAATCGGTGAACAATACCTGGGCGAAGTACACCATTAATACTAGATAGTGACTTGATATGATACATTAGAGCATTTACCAATGTGTGAGATTTGGTAGTGGAACATGGATGTACGACTAATCCAACCTGTTTATTAATTACTAATAAGTCATCGTCTTCGTACACAATGTCAAGTGGGATATTCTCAGGCTCTGTAGTGATAGTTTCAATTTCTTTTTCTTCTAGTTCAATTATATCATTGTTCTTCAATACGAAACCTGCTTTTACTTTTTTGCCATTAACTTTAATTCTGCCTTCGTCATTCATTGTCTTTATGAAACTACGCGAAAAATCGGTGTTTTCGCTGAGGAAAACATCTAATCTTTTCTCATTCAAATCAGCGTAATTAAACCTTCTTGTCACTCTTCTTCCCCGACATGAAGATAATAAATATAGCAAGCATCACTGCTCCAATACATAAAAATGTGTCAGCAAAATTGAATATTGGGAAATTAGGCCAAAAATCAAAATATAAGAAATCTCTAACAATACCACCACAGAAAATTCTGTCGTATAGATTACCTAATGCACCACCTATCACAAATCCAAAACCAAGTGAATAAAATGTGTTCTTATTCTTTACAAAGTGATTGAACACAAATAGAAGTACCAGCATTACTATCGTGATGATAACCAATTCTACAGTCTTGCCAGATAGTATACCGAAACCTGCACCATCATTGCCACCATTAGTCATTATCGATATGACACCGGGTATCAAATTGAAATAGGTAGTATTCGATAAAAAATATTTGGTGGTCAGGTCAACCACCAAAACCAAAATAATTGCAATAATTATTTTTAACCAATTCTTCATACTATTTACTTTCTGGCTTTAAAATCTTATGTCCCTCAGGTGTCAAAAGAAATAAATCGCCATGCCAACGATGAATACTACCATTCAGTCCATAGATAGCACCCGACAAAAAGTCGAGTATTCGCTCACTATCACTCGAACTCAAAGCCTCCAAATTGACAGCTACAGACTGACCCTGCTTGAGATAATCTACTACTTGCTGTATTTCTTTATGCGTCTTAGGCTCTACCATTATAATATTTGATTCAGCCTGTACACCGAATGAATTGAAACTCGCAGTAGACATAGCGTCTATATTATTGGTCTCTCCAGCCACTCTCTCATGCAGATTAAAATTGGCATATTTGTCATCTGTCGTAGTTACAGCCTTAGACTTTGACTTCTTTGACTTAGGACTATTGGTATCTTCAAACCCTAGACCGTGCATCACCCAATTAAAGAATCCCATAGTCTACCCTCTAACCAAAGATTTGTTTGCGTAACATCTCATACTCTGCATCAGTAGCAATCTTAAATTCATGTACTACGCGCTCATAAATAGAGATAACATTCTTATTCTGTGTTTTAGCCTTAGCTTTATCCAACATCTTCTCTGCTACCTTAATAGCTCCCAATCTATTCTGTCTAATATCGATAGACACAATAGTCTCGATAATATCCATACATTTATTCTCAAATTGTTCAGTAGTCATTTCTGCCATAACACACCTCTTAATGATATTTTAATATCAAACCTATATTTTGTCAACAGTTTTAATATATTTCATAATCATGTCAATATTTCATTTTTAATTGAAAGAAGAGCAATTATATTGCTCCTCTTATCAAAATTAAGTTGTCTTATGTTCTGGTAAAGTTCTTAAATCATAATCGACTCTAAACTCTACAGCTACACCATTAATAATCACAATGAATTCTTGACTTAAATAATACTCATTTGGATTGGCTTCATAGTACTTTCTAATTTCCTCAATATCAGCAGAGATAGTATTGCCGTTAACAGTGAAATATGATAATTCTAATTCTGTTTTTGGTTCTACACTTGAGGCTGTTGTATTCACAACTGGTTTTAGATCTCCATCATAAACAACTACTTTGTTAGTCATATCTAGACTATTTTCACCAGTCATTAGGAAGAAGTAACTATTAATATCTGCACCATAATCTACTAGAGTGATATTACCATTAGTAGAGCTAATAGCATAGTATGTACCCACTAGATTGTATATACCGCTTCCGCCTTGATTATATGTAAATGAATACAATGTATAAACTGTATTACTACCTCTACCTGTAGGAACATTAATAGTACCTAAAGCAGTAGTAGCATCATCTATTCTACCATTTTCATTCATAAACCAACTTGTACTAGCATTAAGACCATTAGATACACCCACAATAGTTACTTGCCTGTACTGAGAATTCAATGTAGTCAAATATCTATTAGTGAATATCTCATTTAAACGTTTAGTATTGTTCGGTGTTATCTTACTCTCGGTAGTTAACTTAAATCCACTATTATTAGCCTCAGTATATTTAGGTATAGATACTACAGTAGTGCCTTTAGACTTAATATTAAGGTCAGCTAGTAATTCATTATTGAATAATTTGCCACCTACTAATAATTCTTGTAAATCAATACCAAATGTTCCATCACTGAAACGTATCAATTTATCTTCAAGTTTTAAAGTTTTAAGGTCTCCAGCATAACCTTCTACGTTAGCGAACTCTATCTCGTCCACACTCTCTAAGAATGTCTTGAATTGCTCAATATTCTCGTACGATGATATTAGAACAACTTTTTCATTTCTATCTACTATCTCGCGAGTGAGTGGAGTTTCTCCTTCATTCGTCACTACCTTCCATGCACCATTATTGTAAATGAACTGGTAACCCTCATATTCGTATGGTTTATCACTAGTTAATTTGGTTTCTCCTATACTTAACTGATATCTGTATTCACCATTGTCCTTCACTAGACCGATGATATAGTCTGCATCATTCTCTATTGAAGAATTCGCTACTCTAAACTGCTCTTCATAAAGGAATAAAGATAGTCCAGTTTTATTATCACCAATTAAATTCTTATCTACATCTACCTTACTACCAACAGTATTCGCGACCACTTTAGTATCATCTGTCACCATGTATGATATGTATAGCACTTTATCCGCACCATAGTAGTTTAAGGTAATTCTATACATTGCCAAGTAGTATACAGGTGCTGAAGCATTCGACTGGGGTACGGCTGGCAGATTAGTACCGATGCCCTGAGCCAATATATTCAATTCACTTTCGCCCAATGTTCTAGGTTGATTTGCCTCATCATTAAATATACTTACTGCATCTATATCCCTAGACTAAGGCATGATTAATAAATCTACTGTTGGCTTAACATTATTTGTGAAACTTAAAGCATCATTTATTACTGCTCCAATGCTTGACGCATTATTATCAGTAATCAATTTCACCTCTGCGCCAGATTTGAACGATTCACCCTCTTGAGTAACAATCGTATTCTCACCCTCTGCGCCATAATCGATAGTAATAAATCCTTCGATATGTATATCCCAATTCACAGCATATTTACCATTACCACCTAGATTGATCTCGAGTACTAAT
>CATLDS010000025.1 GCA_949902685.1 uncultured Christensenellaceae bacterium
CCTGTATATCTAACACTGAGTAAATTGAGCGAACTATCAAAGACAATTTCTACGAATTGATGATATTAATAATTTTAGAATTTTTAACTTCAAATTCACAGATACCCGCGAGGGTATCTTTTTCAAACAATACAGCTTCATTTTCGTTCAATAAATAAAAATCGTCAAATTTAGGAAAGAAGTCTTTAATCTTCTTCTCGTCTTGTATACTTAAATCATCATCTAGAAGAGATTTACAATACTTTAAATTGCCCGCACGTACACAATCAAGAAATACACTACAAGTGAATTTTTCTTTCATATTCAATTCATTATCATCAAGATAGATTGGATAATTATCCACTTTCTTATCTTGAATAGCACATACTATGCCATGGTCTAAGCTATCACAACATCTGTGCATAAAGTATCTATCCTCTCCGTCAACATTAATTTCGTCATAATAATTAGAAAACAACACTTGCTTCTCTTTGATTATACACACAAACTTTCGTATTCCCTCAAAATAAATTATACAGTTATCGCCTATAACCTCGTAATGAGAATATGTAATATTCGTAACTTTTTTGCTTAATATTGTTTCTCCATCAACATTTATAATTAGTTCTGTAGAAACAGATACATTTATCTGTTGATTTGCATATTTAAAGTTAGAGATAGATGTAGGCATGCAATATTGAGCATTTAGAAAATAATATGTATCTCTACCTCTACAGACCTTAGTTACTTGTTGTTTAATACATTCATCATTTAGATTAATAGCAAATGGGATTTCACTATTAAACCCCACAACCAATATCGGTTCATTATCACACCTCTCTACAGTGTATTTAACATTAGGAAAAAGTTCATATTTTTCTTCACCATATACGACACAATGAAACTTAGATATTAAATATTTCATAATAATACATATGAAGCAAAACAAAAAAACTTTCTATTTCTCCAATTCTTCCACATTAAGACCCAATTCGCACAATAAAAATAATAATAAAGAGAAAAATAGTAATATGTTAAAAGATAAGGATAATATTAAAACTGTAGAAGAGACTGTGATTGATAAGAATAGTTCTCATGAAAATGAATGTAAAATCCATGTTATGCCACCGACTATAACAGACGAGGATATCAACGCTCTATTCAATGGCATTATCAACGTGATGAGAAAAAAGATAGAACTTGAATCGAGATCACAGATTATAAATATAAATGCTAACTTCGAAAAAGTTAGTCGAGAATTAAAAGCAAAACAAGCTGAATGCATTAGACTAAAAAATGAAATATTATATCTAAAATCACTAATCAAAGAGTAAATGTAGAAATTTGTCAAAAATTTTTGAGTTTTTTGTAAAATTTTTGAAAAATGTTTGCATATTAAAAACAAAATTGATATATTCTCTTTTAAAGGTAATGTATCAATGGAAGAGGTAATATTTTTTGATAACGCCAAGGATAGTGTAACAAATTTTTTTGAAAAAGAATTTGTTAATTTTCCTCCGCTATTGATGTCTCATTTTTTAAACCGCTTCAATGACATAATGAACTATACCGAAGAAGGCAGTAGCATTAGACCTAAAATATTGTTCACCGATAGTATTGAGACTATTGCAAAAATCATGCCTAAGACTAATATGCTCACAGTATTTGAAGACAGTGAAGCCACAATGTTTAATTCGAGATTAAAATCATTACTCGCGATTGCAAAACAAGACTGGTGTCTTTTCATAGATATCAAAGATAGTAAAATTTCTTACGGACTCATAATGTCCTTTAGAAGTATAAAAGATAAAAATATTCTTCGTCTAATAGAAGAAAACGTAAGTCTGCGTGACAGACCTAATCGTATCAATGCAGTGCTTGCTCGTCCTGTCAACTTTTACACCATGTATTTACATTCTATATCTGGTAATGACTTGGTAGTTAATCTATCTCTGGACAAGTCGAAAAATCATACTTTTGCAGTGGAGGTCCGTGAGTTTATAGATGTCACCTTCTCTAAACTTCGTACCACTCAACGTAAACTTGATGACATGAAGAATATGTATCTAAATATATTTACAAATGTATTGAGCGATGTCAATGGTGCTATATGTGTAGTAGTAGATAAAGATTATAAAGACAATGGTTTATTTAGTGATGGTATTTGGTTAAAAGAACCGATTAGTTTCAGTAAGTTATTCACTCAATCTAAAAGCTATAGTGAGGAAAAGTTGCAAGCATACGCCTCTCTATTCATCAATATGCTAAACTATGATGGTATTACTATTATAGATAACCAAGGAAGAATACGAGCATACAATGTATTCGTTGAGCCAAACTCTAAAAAAGTAGGATATGTTGTAGGCGGAGCTAGAAAGCGTGCAGCCTTCCATATCTTAAGCACTAAGAAAAAGGATATTCTAGGTGTATATTTCCAATCACACGAGGGAGAAGTATTCTTCCAGCAACTTAACAATAGACCTAAACCTATCAAAATGAAAACTGCTGAAAAAATAGAAAAGATAGAAAAACCTGTCATTGCATCTAAAGAAAAAGAGCCTGAGCAAATCCAAATCGAAGTGCCAGCAATAGAGAACAAAAAAGAAGACTAACCAATAGTCTTCTTTTTCTTAAATTTAATCACTGACTTAAATATAGTCTTATCTAAGATTTTACCTTCAATGTAACAATAATCTTTATCACGTTTTCTATAAATATCTACATTATCACCCTCGTGACATTCATTCACAAAATAAATTTCATATTCCTTAATATCCATGTTGCGCAACTCTTCTACTGAAAACGCATCCATAGCCATAAAATTATACTTCAAATTATTGGTATGATTGTTGATATCTATATCAGTTGAACGAATGGTTCTAGTATAAATGTAGTCATCTTTTTCCACATTTAATCGCATATTAGTAAACTCTAGACCAGTTTTATCATTACACACCATATCCAAATCTGGATACACAATGTTGCTTAACTTCATAAGTCTTCGAGTATTAATATCTAAACAACACCATTCGCTACTGCCTTTTACTTTAATCGTGTTTCCCGACTTAATCATCATATCACGACAAGCACGTACTTGTCCTAGTGGGTGAGTCCAAGTGGAGATATTAATCTTATCTCCACTCTTGATATTCGATTTGAACTGTAACTTTATTTTAGTTACCACCCAGAAAGCATTGCTATTCTCTCTCATCGTCTTATGATCGAGTCCAATATTGCCCGAGTGATTGAATATCGTAGTCTCAATCAATCTCATAATCTCAGTTAATGGTACTTTAAATTCGTAATCTAATGAAGTATCATCAATTGTCTTTTTCTCTAAATAATAGTTTTTCATTATCTAATCCTCATCTTGTTCCTTAATACTATTATTACTACCGTCACACTTACTACTGCTACAGTAACAATTACTATAACCACTATCGCCCATACATTAAATGGTTTAGTCACCTCTACTTTAAAGCCCGTATGTACAATACCTGAGCTAGATACAACTCGAACATAGTACTCGCCCACTCCATCAACTTTTTGATCTATAGTATATTGCATCACCTCGGTAGTAGAGTTCTCATTAATCTCCACAATTACTTTATCGTTGATATAAATATATGCGTCTCCAATTTGCTCGTATATTATACCTGGGTTAAACTTGATGGTAAATCCTTTAGTAGTACTTTTACCTGCTTCTATATTACACTCTAAGTTTGGTTTCTCATTATTGAGTGTAAAGGCAAATGTCACCTCACGTGAAGGATAGATATCATCCTCTACGAGATAAGTTATAGTAAACTTATTCTTACCCGATACTATTCCTAATAGATTGGTATCGTAATCATAGTCTACTAAGTCATTATATTTAATAAGTGTACCACCTATACCAAGGTTAGAATTAATTAACGAATTAAATGTTTTAGTAATATCCACACCTGTATTATTGAGTACCTTAACAATTTGATAATTTGCTATACTTGATAGATCAAATGTCTCACGTGCTTCGTTAGGGTTGATAATAGTGAACATCACAGTTTTTGTTAATTTCATACCAGCATAATTAGCTGTGAATACTACTCTATAAGTACCAAATTTAGTAAACGTATAAGTATTTTGACTTTGACGATAATCGTCCGCTCTACTTGTTCCATTCCTAGTAACTGATATATTAACTAATCCATCATATACTTGTGGATTATATACATTGATTACCACTGAACCATTAAAGTAAGCATTATCAACTGGCGCTTCACCATTCATGCTAATGATAACTTCACGCAATACGTTGACATCTATCCATTCACGGCTTACACCAAATTCGGTATTAAATGTATGTGCATTGCCTGACAAGTCTCTAATAACAAAGGTGTATCGTCCGTTACCTAGTATCTTATATGATGCTTGTCTCAAATTATTGATATCAACCGAATTCAATTCTTTCATCGAGACAACTTTATCATTATAGGATACTTCTAATACTAAATTATTCTTCTTAGTTAATACATTACGTATATTTAATACTTGTGTCATCAACAGTTCAACCGTATTAGTTTTCTTTCCGCTCACAGTAAACTCAAGTACGTTAGCATTGTCAACTGTAATTGTATTGTCGCCATTATTAATTCTAACATCGGTGACTAACTCGTTGGTTTTTACTGTCTCAAGTGTAGCTAGATAGATACTATATGTATTCATCGCTATTCTATAGATAGTAAAGTTATATCCATTGAATGAGTATGTATACTGATATGATCTTGCACCCTGATCAACTGCCGTAACGACACGCAAAGGTTCATTATAGATGTAAAGTGGAAGCGTACTATTTAAATTAGGTGTAATATATTTACCATTCTCACCAAGAGGCAATCCTAGATTAGACCAGACATTTGTATCCACGATATTTAAGCCTGACAGGTTTCTATCAAACAATTCAGCAAAGTTGAATGTAGAATTATTGCTAACTAATTTATTATCCAATGTTTGTACATAGTACAATTCGTTAACTACTGATTTTACCGAGAACACATAAACTTTATTACCTAGATAATATCCGTCATTAGTGTAAACTCGAATTTCAAATCTATATAGTCCCATGCTATCACTAGAAGTATTAATTATGTATCTATTGACATCATTTAAAGATTTGCTAACCACACTACCATCTAGCATTGTCTCGTGTAAGGTATATGTGTAATCAAAATATGGTTTACTCTCTCTCGTCCAAACTAGACTCATCGTTCCAGATGAAGTAGTTTCGTATGTCGTATCCTCTATAGCAGTATTGACATACACACTCATATCTTGACTAGCGCTATTACTATCTCTAAGCGATACATTTTCAACTCGAGTATCAAGGACCACCGTATAAGTGTTCTCTTGATTACCATTGTACATGCAACGAACTACGACCTCAAGTAATGCTCCGTCAAAGTCGGCATTAAAGTACGGCAATATCTCTACTTTACCATTCTCTCTATCTAGTTTAATAATATCTACACCAGAATATTGTATTGTGTTAACACCGTCAACTACTCTTTCATTATAGAAGCCACCAATTGAGTAAGTAATATCCACATTATAAATCGCAGTATCATAATTAACTGTTGCTTTAGTGTATCCATAGTATTTAGCATCGTATACATAATGGTTACGTTCGTTATTTCCCTCAAATGTAATAGAAGAGAAATCACTACTGCCATCAGTCCTAAATCTATAAGGGGTAGATTCTATACCGAAAGCATCTATGAGTTTCACTTGATATGTACCATTAGGATACTCGCCATTACCAAGTACTATCACGCTAACTGGATTACCATTGATATCTCTATAAATGTAATCTTCACTAGGATAACATGTGAATTTAATCTCGCTACCCGATGGGTTAGTAATAATTACCTCTGTAGCATAATACATTACTCCATTTTTTATTTCATTAGCGCCACCTAGATTGATTACATATTGCCCACCATTATTTGAAACTAGATTGCTAGGTTCTAGTGCCTCTCGTTTATCATAATAGTTGATATCAAATGTCTGTACCATTCTACGATTATATACTCTTAGAGTGTAATTGCCTTGTCCAGCAGATTTAATCATATCTTGAATTACTTTACCTAGACCATCAACGCTGAAATCTGTTAATCCGTTAGTATTAATTGCTTTATTCACACCATTATTAATACCTGTTAATTCTATTTTATAGAATTTATCTACAGTAGAATTTAGCCCAACTGCCGTGATATCGAAAATAGTTAAAGTCTCAGTCCTGTCTTGTTCGGTTGACAAATCAATTTTGAAGCCTTCTGGTACTATTGCTATTCCACTATCAGTCAATTTACTAACATCAAATGAAATATACAAATCATCATAGTAATAATTATTTTCACTAGATTTATTACCATATAGTATTACATACTGCGTCATATTACCAGCAGCATCCATTTCTATCACTTCAATATACTGACCAAATAAAGTATTCTCAAATAGTGCACCATAGGTATTTCGTCCAGTTAGATATGTGATCTTCTCATAGCTAGAGAAATCAGTTTTAGGTAGACTTAAATCTATTCCTTCAATCTCTGCATACGCTCTATAATACAAGGTGCTAATATCTGTATAGCAATCAAATGCTGTATTTTGGTTAACATTGAAAGCATATAATAGACTTTCATCACGATCATTCTCGTAATATTTCTTATACTGATTGACGAAGAATACACCTGCATTGCTCTCGTATGTGTCGTGTACGAACATACTATTCTCATCTTTATAGAATGGTAATAATTTGTCCTCAGTATAATTTTCAAGATTAGTGACATTAGTAGTAGGTGCTACTCTGTCAATTACTACTGTGTATTCATTCTCAAAATAAGTTTGAAGTTGTCCATTGGTATCGTAATAGTAATATACATTCTGGTATCTAGTATTATTATTTAGACCACTAAGTTTATATCTAATCTTAATCTTATAACTTAAT
>CATLDS010000026.1 GCA_949902685.1 uncultured Christensenellaceae bacterium
ATTCTTTGCTTCTTGTCTATCATTTTTTCTCCTTAAATTTATATAAATGTTTTATAAATTTGAAATGTTACTTAATTTTTCATAATTTAGTAAAATTTCTACAGCGTCTATTCCGCATGACATACTATTGGTACATTTATCTATTGTTACCTCTCTAAAATCTGGGTCATTCATAATAGAGGATATTTTAAACATACTCTCTAACCACTCATTATTTTTATTATCGCACCAAATAACTCGTCCAGTATATGTATCACCCACATATAGAATGTCTGCTTCGTGTTCTATGTTTAGTTCAGGATCATCCTTTGTCCACGTTAAGAAAAATTTAAATCTTTCAGTTGCCATTTTGTACTCCTAATTAAAAATATATTTCATACTGTAGACTACCGAATATTACTGTATCTCCGTCTTCTACACCTGCCTCTTTCAACTTATCCATTATACCATCTTTCTCAAGTCTCAACTGGAAATAGGCTAATGATTGTGTATCATTGAATACAATACCTCTTTGAAGGTTATTTAGGTATCCGCCTGATAGTACATATACATGAGGCTCTAGTTTTTCAATTTTTACAGAAGTAGTATCTCGTTTAATTAGTTCGCTTTGTTCAACAGGCATAGGTTCGCTCTTAGGTAGGGTGATTAGGGTAGAATAAACTTTTTTAATTAAATCATCTACATTTTTTCTAGAAATTGAACTAATAGGCACAATTTCAACCTTATCTTTTACTTTTGAGCGGAAATATTTAATTTTTTCACCAATATCATCTATCAAGTCAAGTTTTGTAAATACCACGATTTGAGGTAGTTTGGATAGTCTCTCGTTGTATTTTTTTAATTCTTTGTTGATAGTCTTGTAGTCATCTACTATATCGTTACCATAATATCCTGATGCGTCTATCACATGAACTACTAATCTAGTTCGCTCGATATGTGCTAAAAATTCATGACCAAGTCCAGCCCCTTCACTAGCACCGTCAATAAGACCCGGTATATCTGCCACTACGAAACTGTCATCATAGATTTTCACTACACCTAAATTTGGACTAAGTGTAGTGAATTCGTAATCGGCTATCTTTGGCTTAGCATTAGTGATGACGCTTAGTAGAGTAGATTTACCAACATTTGGTTTACCAACTAATGCTACATCTGCAATAGTTTTTAATTCTAGCGTGACTTTATAATAATCTGTCGTTTCACCTAATTGGCTAAATCTAGGTGACTGACGAGTAGGGGACTTGAAGAAATTATTTCCTTTACCGCCTCTGCCTCCGGGTAGTGCGAGATATTTTTGACCATCTTCGTACATGTCAGCAAGGATTTGCTTGGTAGTAGCATCTTTGATTACAGTACCACAAGGAACTTTTATAAATATATCCTTACCATTTTTACCATTCTGTAATTTGCCTAGACCGCCAGTACCATTCTCAGCTTCAAATTTCTTAACGTATTGGAAGTCGATTAGCGTATTCTTATTCTTATCAGCGACGAAAAATACAGACCCGCCATTACCGCCGTCACCACCGTCTGGCCCGCCTTTCTCTACATATTTTTCTCTATGAAAACTAACTTTTCCACTTCCGCCATTAC
Organism: uncultured Christensenellaceae bacterium; assembly: GCA_949902685.1. Lineage (GTDB taxonomy): Bacteria > Bacillota > Clostridia > Christensenellales > UBA1242 > Onthoplasma. The sequence continues at coordinate 1,594 of CATLDS010000026.1, forward strand.
CAGATTTGATAGTAATGGTGACTTTATCTAAATTCATAATTTCCCCTATACTTAGTTACATTCTTCCTGTTCTAATGTTTCTTGCTTTGAATTAAGTAATGCCTTCACAATCTCGTCATACATTTCTTGGTCTGTCATATATCTGTTGAGTGTCACTGGAACAACTTTTTCTAATTCTTTGATATGATAATCGTATTCTTGAGTGTTGAATTGAACAGCACAATTAGTCATCTCTACAGTGACTTCTTCTAAATTTTTATTTCTATTGAATAAATTTCTTACAGCAGTTACAATTTGAGATACTGTCATATTGCTAGCAGTTAATGTTTTTTTCATACGTTCTCCTTAAATTTTATTATGTTTACATATTGATTGTAGTTTGCAACCTTCACATATAGGTTTGATTGCTTTGCAGTGTTCTCTGCCAAACCATATCATCTGGTGATGGAATTTTGTACGTTTATCTACTGGTACAATCTTAAGAAGTTCCATTTCACATGATGTTGGGGTGGAGTTAGTGGGAGCTAGTCCTAATCTTTTCGATACCCTATGTACATGAGTATCCACAGCGATAGTTTGCCCACCGAATGCGTTTCCTATAACAACATTAGCAGTTTTCCTGCCTACGCCACGCAGTGAAGTAAGTTCTTCCATTGTGCTAGGAACATTACCATTAAATTTCTCAATTAAATCTTTACTAGTCTCTAATATGGCTTTTGATTTAGCATTGTAGAAACCACATGGGTATATGATTTGCTTCAACTTACTTTCACCCAGTTTAAGCATCTTTTCTGGTGTGTTAGCGACTTGAAATAAGTCTTTAGTGACAATGTTTACTCGTTTGTCCGTGCATTGAGCAGACAACATCACGGCAATAAGCAGTTCGTACGGATTAGAAAAATTAAGTGCGCATCCTGGCGCGGGATACAATTCATCTAAGTAGTCTATCACCTTATTAATCTGCTTCACATATTTATTTTATCATAAACATAGGTTATTGTCAAGATAATCGTTATTTTATAAAAAGGTATTTACAATGAGAAGTCCGTATGATATAATGCCTCAAATTGGAGGGATTTATGGCAAAAATTGATGTAGAGTTTGGTAATCCAGAATTAATAGGTGAGCAGGGAGCGTATCAGTATAAAGATATTTACGATGTTGTTGATGAGATAACATATGTTCTTGCTGGTACATACACTAAAGGTTTTGCTATCGTATATGTTAAGGGGAAGAAAATGTATCGTGATATGGTAGGTAATGTAACAGATGAACCTACTGATCTAGGTAAAACGTTCTATGAATTTATAAACAATAGACTACCTGCACTAGATATACCTGATGAGTAACTTGCGGACGAAAAACTATTCCATTATGTAATTCTCCATGAAGAATCGAGATTAGAGTATGATTATCTTGGAGAAAATGAAGATGAGATTATCAATGAGAGAATTGAAATATTAAGAGAGAGAAGGAAAGCAATCCTTAATGGCGATAATGAGAATGTTGATGAAGAGGATAGCGATAATTTAGATGTAGATTAGTTAAATGAAAAGAGAGGTTACGACCTCTCTTTTTACATTATTCTTTCAACTTGTTCGTATCCCAAATTTCGATTTATCAAATAACAACCCATAAAACCATCTAACGAAGATTGAGATAATATAGTTTTCACCAATGCTAGATTGCGGAAGTCAGTTTTAATACTTAGTCCACAACTAATTGATACAGACCTAGGAGTGTTGATGATGTTGGTTGAGACATTGTATTTTCGCAACATTGAGTTAAAAGAATATAGATTATTACGCGATTTGAATGCAATGATTAGAAATTTCATAATCCCTCTTTAAGTAATGCGTGGAGAATTTCATTCCCCTATAACACAATATGATGATTTTGAATAAGGTGTTATATGATATATTTAGATAATGCGGCTACGAGTTTTTATAAGCCAGAGAGCGTAAGACGTGCACTTGTACGTGCAATTAATTCTTTAACTGCCAATCCGGGTAGGAGTTCACATTCATTGTCTTTGAAGGTGGCAGAGAATATATATGAGATACGTGAGAAGGTTAAAAGATTTTTCCACGCTAACGAACATTCTGTAATATTTACCAAAAATTGTACAGAAGCGCTTAATCTTGCAATACTAGGAACACTTAAGTCGGGCGACCATGTGATAACTACTGCCTATGAGCATAATTCTGTTCTTCGTCCGCTAGAATATTTGAGAAATATTGGTGTAGAAGTAAGCGTACTTGATTGTAGGTTAGATTGTGTTCTAGAAGAATTGAAAAAAGAAGTTAAAGATAATACACGTCTAATAATAACCACAAGTGTATCAAATGTGACGGGTGAATGTGTTGATTTAGATAGTGTGGGTGAGTATTGTAGAGAACATAATATTCTATACTTAGTAGATGGAGCACAGGGTGCAGGACACATTGATATTGATATGGAGAATTCACATATAGACCTACTTGCATTTGCGGGTCATAAAGGTCTACTTTCTACTACTGGAGTTGGTGGATTGATTGTTAGAGATGGATTAAAATTAACACCGATTATTTATGGAGGAACAGGCACAGATAGTGAGAATTTGACTCAGCCCGATACCATTCCAGAGGGATTAGAGGCGGGTACAATAGCATCAATTCCAATAATCAGTTTAGGTGCAGGATTAGAGTTTTTAGAGAAAAATTTTGAAATTATTAAAAATTTAGAGAAAATTTTAACTAAATACTTATATTTTGAACTAAAAAAATTAAATTTTATAGAACTTTATTCTTCAAACAATTCAGTAAATGTCATCAGTTTTAATATAAAAGATTATGATTCTTCAATAGTTGCAGACATATTGAATGAAGAGTATCATATCTGTGTTAGAGCGGGTTTGCATTGTGCACCTCTTGTGCATAAAAGATTGAATACTACTAAACGTGGAGCGGTGAGAGTGAGTATAGATTTTAATAATACTAAATATGAGATTGATTATTTAATTCATGCACTGAAAGAAATCTATTTTAAGAAAATTTAGGCAATAATTTACAAATGATAGAAAACAACATGAACATACTACCAAAGATTAGATAGTAATAATGGTAAGGTAAGATAATACTACTGAATATTAATATTAGTCCGCACAGAAAATATGATTTAGCCTTAGAAGGTTGAAACATATTTTTTGCTATATCTTTTAATTTTAATTTATTTATGTTTTCATCTAGAATTTCAAGATTAGGATAGGTGTCAAATTTTGAAAAATAATCGTTGTACAATGTTTTCTTATTGATTATATTGATATCTAATGATTTGAGAAATTTCGTTTTGCTACCCAAATATTCATTGCAAACTATGTCAATTGCATCAATATTTTTAGTATAGTGCTCATCAATTATTGAGATAATATCACTTTCTAATAACTTGTCTTGATGTGTAGAAATTATTACGAGATGAGTTCTATTGTTTTTAATATAAGTTAGTTTATCGTTATCTAATTTTGTTTCAAATTCTTTACTTATAATTTTTTCTATGAGGGCATATTTTTCTTTTTTAGGAATGAGACGAAATGCCAGTATTGTCTTATTAAATTTATCATTTTCTTTTTTTGATGTGCTAATTTTTTCTTGTCTCTTTCCTAACATATAGAAGAGAATGAATAGCACAGCGAAAGTAAATACAAGGCTGAATATAAAAGTAGACCACAAATCTCTAATGTAAAAATTAATCCATGCATAGATTACTAAGAATACACACACGCTAATGAATAATTTATCTATTAAATTAATAATACGAAACTTTGACATATATAAATAGTTGACAAATTGACGAGAAAAATACTAATTGAAATATCTAATTATTTGACAAAATAATTCAAGTTTTGTACAATTGAACAAGTTGTATTAAGGGGAAAATATGTTAGAGGAATTAATTAAAGCTAAAACCGGTGGCAAAGTGCTCTCCATGGAGAACTATTACGAGGCTGTAGAATATCTATTGAAAAAGGGTGTAGATAAGAACACGGTTAAATTTTTTCTTGCACTCAATTCGTTTAGAATGACTCGTGACGAAGTTTTGTATTTAGCACTTGCTATGCGAGATAGTGGTAAAATTTTACGCTTAAATAATGTACTTATGGAGAAACATTCTACAGGTGGAGTTGGAGATTCGTCTAGTATTGTTTTAATACCTCTACTTGCCAGTCTAGGCTATAAGATAATTAAGACTACAGGTAAATCATTTGTTTTTACTAATGGTAGTGCAGATAGATTTGGCGCAATACCGAAATTTAAAGCCAATCTTACTAATGATGAAATTAAGAATACATTACATAAGACTAACGCGTGCGTGCTCGCACATAGCAAGGATATATGTCCAGCGGATAGGCTTCTATTTGATATACGTGAAGAGTGTAATCTACATGATGATATCAATTTACTCGCAGCTTCTATTGCGTGTAAGAAGTTGGCTAGCGGTGCGCAGATAGTTTTGGTAGATGTGAAATATGGATTGGGTGCGATAGTTAAAACGTATAGCAAAGCGAAAAAATTAGCGCGACTACTTAGACATATATTTAAACAGTGCGGTGTTAAATCTGTAATTGTCATTACAGATACAGCACAGACTATCGGTGAGGGTGTTGGTAATGCAATAGAAGTCGTAGACGCACTCAGTGTATTGCAAGGTAGGAAATGTTTACTTAGAGATATTACTACTCAGTTCGCATTAGAGATGATTTCATGTTACGACAATAAGGTTAGTAGAACTGATATTTTAGATATGATCAATAGTACTTTGGACAACGGGTACGCGTATAAAAAATTCCTTGATATAGTTGAGTCTCAGGGAGGAGATGTTTCGGCTATAAAACAAGAAAAACTCTTCAAACCATATAAATCCGTTAATTTTAAAACAGATAGAGATGGTTACGTAGGAGTAATAGATTCGTATCTACTAGGAGAGT
>CATLDS010000027.1 GCA_949902685.1 uncultured Christensenellaceae bacterium
TAAGTATCTTGCCTGCTTTACGCATCTTGTCTATCTGTTCTTGATTTTTAATAGTTACGTTCATTTGATTACCTTCAAAAAGTCTGTTAATACATCTGTGATAGAACGATTAGCGTCTATCTCATGTAAAATCCCTCTTTCTCTATACATCTCTACGAGCGGAAGGGTTTCTTTTTCATACACCGCAAAACGAGTATTCACACCCTCGATAGTATCATCACTTCGAGTTGCAAGATGTCCACCACAATTAGGACAAACATTCGAATTATATCTTCTCTTCGACGTAATATATCCACAACTATCACATGTAAGTCTATTGATAATTCTATCTATAGCCACATTTTTTGATAAGTTTAGATATATAACTTTGTCAATTGTACATATCTTATCCAAAGCTAGCAATTGTTCTTTCGTCCTAGGGAAACCATCAAATATAATAGTGTCTCTAGTGACAGAGCGTAACTTCTTATCTATTACGCTAATAACAGTATCTAACTCAACTAAAATACCATTAGTCTGTAACTCATAAATGTGTTTACCCAATTTAGAACCTGTCGCCACCTCATTGCGAAGCAGTTGACCAGTAGATATAAGTGTAAAATCCATGATACGATTTAACTCAATTACTAGTGAACCTTTACCCGAACCTTGTATACCTAAAAGAACGATATTCATTGAACCCCTACTTTAAAAATCCTCGATAATTTCTCATCATCATCTGTGCTTCTAATTGCTTATCAAATTCAAGTGCTACTGATACTATAATCAACATACCTGTCGCACTGAAAGCAGCCTGAATACCTTGACCTAATATTGCTGTAAATATTAAAGTAGGTATCAATGCCATAAACGATAAGAATATAGCACCGAATAGTGTAATTCTCTTATTAATGCTACCCAAGTAGTCTGCTGTAGGCTTACCTGGACGAATGCCCGGAATAAATCCTCCATTCTGCTGTATTTGACGACTAATCTCAGTAGTATCAAACTGCACCATTGTCCAGAAATATGAAAATGCTAAGATTAGTAGTGCCAATACTATAGAATATATCCATGTACCAGTACCTAACCATGTGTTCCACCAATTGATAAATCCATTACTTGCACTTGGTGCAAATATACTGATTATTAACTGTGGGAAACTAAGGAGTGTAGTAGCGAAAATGATAGGCATAACTCCATTAGCATTAACTCTAATAGGAATGTAAGTAGATTGTCCACCATACATCTTTCTACCTTTCATCTGTTTAGCATATTGAACGCCAACTTTTCTCTCACCGCCGTCAACAAATACAACAAGTGCGAAAATAGCAATCAATGTAACTACAAATAGTACTAGTTTCCATATTGCTCTCTGTGTAGTCTCTCCACCTACGAATAGGTCTTGGAAATTACCAACAACAGTAGTACCAGCAGTAGATAAAATACCCACGAAGATCAATAATGACATACCGTTGCCAATACCAATCTCAGATATTTTCTCTCCTAACCAAACTGTGAACATAGCTCCAGCTGTCAACATTAGAACGATAAATGTATAACATAACCATTCTTGACCACCGAATATATTTAAGTTCACTGAATCTTGGATACCAAATCCAACAGCAATACCTACTGACTGAGCAATAGCGATAATTAAAGCAGCAACTTTGGTATATTGGCTAATTTTTTTTCTACCGTCTGCGCCACCCTCTTTAGCAAGTCTTTGCCAACTAGGAATGACCATAGACAATAGTTGAATTATAATCGAAGAAGTAATATATGGAGATACACCTAGTGCTAGGAATGAGCCTTGTGATAATGCACCACCACTCACTGCGCTAAGCAAACTTAGGAATGTATTTCCTTCTACACTACTTTGTAACGCCCCGCTCTTGATACCTGGAACAGGAATCCAACAGCCAAGACGATAAATAAAGAGTAGAACTAAAGTAAGTAATATTTTATTTCTAACCTCTTTTATTTTAAATGCGTCAGCTAATGTCTTAAACATTATACCTCCTCTACACTGCCACCTTGCGCTGTAATCTTTTCTTTTGCTGATTCTGTAAATTTATTAGCGACTACTTTTAGAGCAACTTTAAGTTCGCCGTTACCTAAAATCTTAACACCATCTTTCTCAACTTTAGAAAGGATACCTGCTTCAAGCAATTTAACAGCATCAACTTCGGTATTTGCCTCAAAGACATTGAGTGAAGCAACGTTTACAATAGAGTAAACTTTCTTGAATTTAGCATTGCTAAATCCTTTAGAAGGTAAACGTCTGTAAAGAGGGTTCTGTCCACCTTCAAATCCCGGACGAACTCCACCGCCTGAACGAGCGTTCTGTCCTTTGTGACCTTTACCAGAGGTTTTACCGATACCGCTACCGATACCACGACCAAGTCTTTTCTTACTTGATCTAGCACCTTCAGCATTTCTTAAATCGTGTATATACATAATCTCTCCTTTACGCCTCTTCTTCCACTTTCAATAAGTGTTTTACTTTGAAGATGCTTCCTCTTATACAATCGTTATCAGGAAGGATACGAGTCTGTCCTAATTTCTTAAAGCCAAGAGCTTCTATAACTTTGCCCTGACGCTTGTCGAAACCAGTAGCACTCTTAACATAAGTAACTTTGATTGTTTTCACTTGTTTCTTAGCCATAAATCCTCCTAAATTTCTTCAACAGACTTACCACGAAGCATAGCCACTTGCTCTTTAGTTCTCAAAGATTTGAGACCATTAAGAGTTGCTCTTACTACATTGATTTTGTCAGTTGAACCATAAATTTTTGCAGTAATATCAGTATAACCTGCAACATCGAATACTGTACGAGCAGCACCACCAGCAATCAAACCACTACCAATCTTAGAAGGAAGCATTTTTACGCTAGTTTTTGCAAATTTACCGATAATTTCGTGCGGAATAGTACCATTAATAACTGGAACTGTAATTAAAGACTTCTTAGCAGCCTTAGTTGCTTTCTCGATAGCAGCTGGAACTTCGCTTGCTTTCGCAACTCCCATACCAACTCTACCTTTTTTGTCTCCTACTACTACAAGAGCAGAGAAACGCATTGTACGTCCACCCTTGACAACTTTAGTGACACGGCGGATGTCGAGCATTTTTTTCTCGAACTCATCTTTTTCTTCAACTCTTGGCTTTCTAAATTCACGTTTTTGTTGTTGTGCCATAATCTCTCCTTAAAATACTAAGCCTGCGGCTCTAGCGCCGTCTGCTAGTTCTTTTACACGTCCAGTATATAGATAACCACCTCTATCAAATACGACTTCAGTGATTTTCTTCTTTTTAGCAAGTTTAGCGATTTGCTCGCCAACATATTTTGCCTGTTCTTTATTAGTCATATCTTTAATAGCCTTCTTAATCTCTGGCTGAGTAGTATTACAAGCAACAAGTGTAACTTGTTTCTCATCATCAACAATCTGTGCATAGATGTTGCTTAAACTTCTATAAACACATAATCTAGGACGAGCAGTTGTACCGGCTAAGTGATGACGTAATCTAACATGACGTTTAACTCGCTCGTTATTCTTATTTATCTTCTTAATCATAACTTAACCTCCTACTTCTTCTTACCAGCCGACTTACCAGGTTTCAAGATAACGGTCTCGTTAGCATAACGGATACCATAACCATGATAAGGCTCGATTGGACGCAATGCCTTGATTTTCGCAGCGATTGCACCGACTAATTGTTTGTCTGCACCACTAACGATGATAGTGTTGTTATCTGGAGCCTCAAGTGTAATACCTGGTACTTCACTAAACTCTACAGGGTGAGATAAACCTAAGTTCATCACTAATTTATTGCCCTGCTTAGAAAGTTTGTAACCTACACCTTTGACTGCAAGTGCTTTTTTGAAGCCTTCTTTAACACCTGTCACCATGTTGTGAATTAATTGTCTATATAGACCTTGTTTAGCATTAGAGTCTGTAGTCTCATCAAGACGAACAACATATATTTCGTTGTCCTTAACCTCAACACTGACATTCTTTGAGAAGTCTTGAATTAAAGTGTCTTTAGCACCTTTAACTGTAACAACGTTATCTTTAACTTCTACGCTAACTCCTGCTGGGATTGAGATAGGTAATTTTCCAATTCTTGACATATTACACCTCTCTACCATACATAGGCGAGTACTTCCCCGCCCATATTTAATTTTCTAGCAGTTTTATCAGTTACGATACCCTTACTAGTAGAAACGATAGCAATACCTAGACCGTTAAGAACTTTTGGTAATTCTTGAGCGTTAGCATAAATTCTTAAACCTGGCTTGCTGATTCTTTTAAGTCCTTGAATAACTTTTTCGCCATTAGGACCATATTTTAGTGTGATTTCTACCATCTTAATACCATCAACTACTACTGACTTATAGTCAACGATGAAACCCTCATTTTTAAGGATATCAGCGATAGCAAGTTTGGTCTTAGACTCTGGAACAAGCACACTATCATGCTTATTAGAATTCGCGTTACGAATACGAGTAAGCATATCTGCGATTGGGTCTGTAGTTAACATAATCTTCTCCTTTTACCAACTTGATTTCTTAACACCAGGGATTTCACCTTTGTGTGCTAAATTTCTAAAACATACTCTGCAAATTCCATACTTTCTAAGTACGGCATGAGGACGTCCACAAATAGTACATCTCGTATATTCACGAGTTGTGAATTTCTGTGGTTTTTGCTGTTTATTTACCATTGCTTTTCTTGCCATAATTCACTCCTATTTAACCTTTTTAAATGGAACGCCCATTAATTTTAACAATTCAAGTGCTTCTGCATCTGTATTAGCAGTAGTAACGAACATAATATCAAATCCACGGATAGCATCTATTTTGTCATAAACGATTTCTGGGAATATAATTTGTTCTTTAACACCGAAACTGTAGTTTCCGCGACCATCAAATGATGTAGTGCTCAAACCTTGGAAGTCACGCACACGTGGAAGAGCAACTGAGATTAATCTATCGAAGAACTCGTACATCTTCTCACCACGAAGGGTAACTTTCGCGCCAATTTTTTGACCTTGACGAAGTTTGAAATTTGCAACTGATTTTTTAGCATGAGTAACAACCGCACGCTGACCAGCAATTGTAGATAACTCCTCAACTGCAGTATTGAAACTCTTTGCATTATCTTTTTCTTTACCAAGACGAAGACTTAAAACAATCTTTTCAAATTTAGGAATTTCCATTACATTTTTGTAACCAAATTTCTCTTGAAGAGCCTTTTTAACGACTTCGTTATAGTGTGCATGACGCCTATTTATAACTTTTTCCATCTGTCATACTCCTTTATGCTTCTGTACTGCTCTTAGCAGTCTTCTTAGTTGTAGTTTTGGTACTCTTAGTAGTCTTTGCTGTCTTTGCTTTAGCTTGATCTAAACTAGCACCGCACTTCTTACAAACGCGTACTTTCTTAGTATCAACAACAGAATGTCCTACTCTAGTAGCCTTCTTACAAGTTGGGCAAACAACCTGAACATTAGACACATCGATAGGTCCTTCAGCCTGTATACGTCCACCTTTGTCATCCTTGCTTCTAGGCTTCTTATGATGAGTTTGAATATTAACATTAGCGACTACTACTCTACCGTCTTCTCTATTAATTTCAAGAATTTCACCAGTTTTGCCTGCATCTTTACCAGTAATAACTTTCACGTTATCACCTTTTTTAACGCTTAACTTCATATTCATCCTCCTATAATACTTCTGGTGCTAGGGAAATAATTTGATTAAATCCTTTTGCACGAAGTTCTCTAGCTATTGGTCCAAACACACGAGTACCACGAGGTGCTTTCTGTTTATCAATGATAACAGCTGCATTCTCATCAAACTTGATAGTACTACCGTCAGCACGTTCTACACCTTTCTTAGAACGAACGATAACAGCTGTAATAACGTCACCTTTCTTTACTTTTCCATTTGGATCTGCTTTCTTAACAGAGGCAACAATGATATCGCCAATGTTAGCAAATTTTCTAACCGAACCGCCTAGACAACGGATGCACATAATCTGTTTAGCACCTGAGTTATCAGCGACATTCAAAATAGATAATGGTTGTATCATATCTTCGCCTCCTACTTAGCTCTTTCTACGATTTGAAGAAGTCTAAAATACTTATCTTTGCTTAGTGGGCGAGTTTCAATAATTACTACTGTATCACCTACGTGAGCATCATTCTTCTCATCGTGAGCTTTATATTTCTTAGTATAAGTCATGTATTTCTTATAAATTGGGTGTTTTTTCTTGCTGGTAACCAAAACAGTAATAGTCTTGTCCATTTTATCAGAAACAACAACACCTTGGATTGTCTTGTGGTTAACTTGTTTTTCCATATATTACTCCTTTGCTCCAGCCAATTCTTTCTGTCTAAGGGCAGTTTTTACCCTAGCGATATTCTTTTTAACGATTCTAATTCTAGAAGTATCAGCTAGTTGACCTACTTTGTTCTGGAAAGTTAGATTGAAAAGTTCACTTCTAAGTTTTCCTTCCTCTGCTGTCAACTCTT
>CATLDS010000028.1 GCA_949902685.1 uncultured Christensenellaceae bacterium
ACAAAATTCACGCATATCTTGAAGCTCGTGGATATGGTGTGGTTAGAGAACTGACAGGGCATGGAATAGGTACTAAATTACATGAAGATCCATGCGTACCGAATTATGGTAAATATAATTCTGGTATAGTACTTGAGGCAGGTATGACCTTGGCAATCGAACCAATGTCAACTTTAGGCAGAAAAGATGTGTATCTAGAAGACAACGACTGGACAGTAACGACTTGGGATGGTAAATCTAGTGCACATTATGAGAACACTATACTTATTACTAAAGATGGTGTTGAAATTCTAACTTTATAGGAGTGTTATGGAGAACGAGTTCAAGGTTGGAGATATAGTCTCATCTCTATCTGGACATGACAAAAATCACCTTTTTATAGTAGTATCTATTGACAAAAGTGGATATATCGCTATAATAGATGGTAAGAGCAGATTAAGAGATAACCCCAAGATTAAAAATCCTAAACATTTGAGAAAAATAGCACACGATGATAAGATTTTAGATAAAGTGTTGTCACCGATTGCTACTAACACAGAAATCTATAAAATGATTAAAGTATATAATTATAAGGAGTAAGAATGTCCAAAGAAGACGTTATCGAGGCTGAAGGAGAAATTGTTGAAGTTTTAGGTAACACCAACTTCAAAGTCAAGATTATGAACAATCACACTATTACAGCGTATATCTCAGGTAAATTACGTACTAATTTTATCAAGATATTAGTTGGTGATAAGGTGAAAGTTGAGATGAGCCCGTACGATTTGACTAAAGGTAGAATCGTTTGGCGCGACAAAAACTAGAAGAAAAGTATTTTAAGGAGAACGAAAATGAAGGTTAGACCATCAGTTAAGCCAATGTGCGAGAAGTGCAAGGTTATCAAACGTAACGGACAAGTTATGGTTATTTGTTCTAAAAATCCTAAACACAAACAACGCCAAGGTTAATTCATCGGCGGTTTTTCGCCGTCTAGTAGAATACATATGTATTCTCATAAATTTGAAAATTAGCACAATGCTTCGCGGCAATTTAGCATTGTGAGATTATAAATACATTATTTGGAGGAAATTATATGGCACGTATATCAGGCGTGGATTTACCTAATGAAAAGAGAGTTGAAATCGGTCTTACTTATATCTATGGTATAGGTAGAGTCAGTGCTAACAAAATTTTGGCAGCTACTGTCATCAATCCTGACACTAGAGTTAAGGATCTTACAGAGAATGACATCGCTTCTATCCGTAAGTACATAGAGGCTAATTTTACTGTAGAAGGTGAACTTAGAAAAGATATTGCTCTTGACATTAAAAGATTAAAAGAAATTAGGTGCTATCGTGGTCTTAGACACATTGCTAATCTACCAGTTCGTGGTCAGTCTAGCAAGCAGAATGCGCGTACACGCAAAGGTCCTAAGAAAACTATAGCAAACAAGAAGAAGTAATAAGGAGTAAATAATGGCTACTACTAAAAAAGAAACCAAGAAAAAGAAAATATTAGTTAGCAATGGCGAAGGCGCTGTACATATCTTCGCTAATTCTAACAATACCATCGTATCTTTAACAGATAGTCAAGGTAACCTATTAGCACAGAGTAGTGCGGGCGCTCTCGGTAACCGTGGAGCGAAGAAGACTACACCATTCGCTGCGCAGAGTGCAGTAGAGGCTGCTTTGAAAAATGTAGCAAACTACGGTATTAATAAGGTTGCTATCTATGTTAAAGGTGCTGGTAATGCGCGTGAGGCTGCAATTCGTGCGGTTGGTTCATTCGGTCTACAAGTAACAATGATTAAAGATGTATCTCCAATCCCACACAACGGGTGCAGACCACCTAAGAAGAGAAGATTATAGGAGGAAATATGGCAAGAAATACAAACCCAGATTGTAAGCAATGTCGTAGAGAAGGTTGCAAACTTTTCTTAAAAGGTGAGAAATGTTTGACTAACTGCCCATTCGATAAGCGCCCAGTTGCACCTGGTCAGCATGGTACAGGTAGAAAGAAAGTATCAGAATATGGCTTACAGTTACGTGAGAAGCAAAAAGTTCGTAGAACCTACGGAATGCTTGAGAAACAGTTTAGATTATATTACGAGAAGGCAGCTAAGGGTAAAGAGAATACAGGTTGGGCATTGCTTAAGATGCTCGAGTTGAGACTTGATAACGTGGTTTATCGTCTTGGTCTTGGCTCATCTCGTACAGAGTCTAGACAGATTGTTAACCATGGACACATCACAGTTAATGGTAAGAAAGTGAATATACCTTCATACCAAGTTAAAGTTGGAGATGTTATCGCGGTTAAAGAGAACAAGCAGAGTCTTGAAATGTTTGCGAGTTTAAAAGAAGCTAAAATCAATACACCTAAATGGTTAGAGTTCGATGCTAAGTCATTGACTGGTAAAGTACTAGCTCTTCCAGAGAGAGAAGATATTGATCTTGACATTAAGGAACACTTGATTGTCGAATTTTATTCAAGATAATAGGAGAAAATGAATTATGATGGAAATCGAAAAGCCAAAAATAAATTTGGAAGAATCAAACAATGGTGCTAATGCAATCATCACAGTTGAGCCACTAGAGAAAGGTTTTGGTATTACTATTGGTAATATGATTAGACGTACTTTGCTTAGTTCACTACCAGGAGCAGCAATTGTAGGTGTTAAGATTAAAAATGTCCTTCACGAATTCTCTACAATTAAGGGTGTAAGTGAAGACGTTCCAGATATTATCTTGAACTTAAAAGCCATTGCAGTTAAAACTGAAGATACCAGTGCTGATTTTAGAGGTAAAATCACTCTTAAGAAGACTGGTCCTGCTACTGTATATGGTAAGGATATTAAGTGCGATGATGGTATCTCAATAGTTAATCCAGAGCAATATATTTGTACTATAGATGACGATGCAGACCTTGACATGACTCTATATGTTGGTCGTGGTAGAGGATATGTTACCGCTAGTCAAAATAAAGATTTCTCAGATGAAGTAGATTATATCGCTATCGATTCATTATTTACTCCAGTGAAACGTGTCAATTTTGAAGTGCAATCTAGCCGTGTAGGTCGTAATCTTGATTATGATAAACTTGTTCTAGATGTACAGACACGTGGTACAGTTAGCGCGAAAGAGGTCGTTGCTCTATCCGCTAAACTTATCAATGATTATGCTACTATGTTCGTTGAACTCGTAGAGGGTATGGACGGCATGAACATTCTCGTTGCTCGTAAAGAAGACGAGAGAACTAAATTGTATGAGAAACCTATCGAGGAGATGGAACTAAGTGTTCGTAGTTATAACTGCTTGAAACGTGCTGGTATCGACACAATCGGCGACCTCGCTAAGAAGAGCCGTGGTGAGATGATGAAAGTGCGTAACATGGGTGCTAAATCTATGGAAGAAGTTATTGCTAAACTTGATGCGCTTGGTATCGTTCTTGAAGGTAATGACAATTATTAAGATTTAAACCAATAAAGGAGAAAGAAAAGTGAAAGTTAAAATGTTAGGTCGTCCTACCGAAGAGCGTCTGGCTATTATGCGTAACCAAGCCACTGATCTTTTCATGAAAGGTAAAATTAAAACTACTGTAGCACGTGCTAAATCTCTTCAAAGTTATGTTGAGAAAACTTTAACCCCAGCAATCAATACTTATGAAGATGTGCTTACAGTTCAAAAACCTTATGTTAATGAGAAAGGCGAGAAGACTACTCGTGAAGTTCTTAACGATGGTCCAAAGAAACTTGCTGCTCGTAGAAAGATTATGGCTAGACTTTATAATGTCAAAGAGCCACGCAAACCAGGTGAGAAGAAAGCAGAATACGCTGCTCGTATGGACAATATTAAGCATCCAGTCATCGAGAAAATTTTCAATATATATGCACCTAAGTATGCAGAGCGTGCTAAAGAATTAGGACAGAAGGGTGGATACACTCGCGTATTGAAACTTGGTACTCGTAAGGGTGATAACGCCGAAATGGCTATTATTGAATTGATATAATTCGAATAAAAGCCATGCAGACGGCTATGTGAAATTTATTTTCATATAACGCTGAAATGGCAATTATCGAGTTAATCTAGTTGTATAGATAATAGAAAGGACTAATCATAGTCCTTTTTTTGACTTTTCTATTAAAATTTGTTATATTAATCATATGAGAATAGAGTTTACGGTTGATAGAAGGACAGAACTAATGGAGATAATGCTATCTCTTACTGACTATTTCACACGATATAGTGATTTAAGAGTTGAGATAGATTTCGACTATATTAACGATGTGAAAGAGTATTTTAAGCAGTATAAGGAGCATAAGGCGATTAAACTTTTGCAGGAGATAATAGAAAAACTTAGTTTTCATTACGATGCACCGATAGCGCTAGCATGGCAATTAGATAAAGATTATACGATAAAGAAACTAATGAAGTATCCATTTGAAGATAGGTTGTATGGAGATAATAGAATAATAGAGTTTTTGCATGAGATGAAACATTTTGCTGAGGACACTGATTATGAAGCATTTTATAATACACACTTGCCAATCTACAATTCATGGATAGATACAGTTAAAAAGTATATTGACGAGTCTGTACTAGATTACATGTGTGCTTTTTATAAAGAGGATTTAAATAGAAAGTACATTATCAACCTAATGCCACTACAAACCAATGCGAATTATGGAGTGGATGTAGGTGATATAAGGGTCTGCAATCTAGGCATTAAATATAATAGTAAAAAAATTAAATCTAAATATTACTTTATTTGGGAGAGTGTGCCAGACGCATCATGTCTAATTCAACATGAATTCTCGCATCCAATAATTAACCCACTAACTGACAAATATCTAGATTTAGATAAACTTACACCATTACCAAAAGATGATGTGGTGTTACTTGAAGAACAGGCATATAGCGAAGGTCTTTGTTATGTTTGTGAGCAGATTATTAGAGCAAGTACAATTATATACTGTATGGACAACTATAAAGAGTCGGCTGACCTTAATCGACTAATAGAGAAAGAAGAAAAACAAGGCTTTATCCATACGAGACAAATCTATGAAGCACTGGTCGAATACCAGAAACAAGACATCCCATTAAGAGAATATTACCCTAAATTACTTGAGGTTTTTTATAGGTCAATTAAAAAACATTATGCAGAGAATGACCAATCACTCTAAAAATGTGAATTATTTAATTTGCTCACATATTGACAATGTATAGTATTTGTGTTAACATAAAAACAGTGGAGGAAGGGAGATATGAAAGAAAATAAAAGCAAATGGAAATTAGATTCAAGCATGGCAATAGGTTTACCCATTTTTCATTTTTGGTATGTTAATGAAAAAAATGAGACTCTAACACTTAAAGATCGTATAGAAGCTCCAGAGAATATGCATATAGATGTACATTATACAGAGTTCATGGATGATACTCAATTTGAAAATGGAAAGGCATTTGTCGCTCTTGGACGAGATGCAAAAACAGATAAAAATGGACAACTTGTGACTGAAGGTAAAATTATTTTATGGCTCTTGATAGACGAGGATGCTCACATATTATGCCAGTTTATAGGTAAAGATAAGCCATTTGTATTAGGCAATAACTATGTGGGATTGAATCAAGAAGGGAAATTAATATTCCATGAGATTTCATCTAAGAAGAATTATGTGTGCGACGATAGATTAGTTGAGGATTTGGCTCATTGTATTAAACGTGTGAAGAAATTGAAGAACGAAGTAGAAAAAGAAAAGAAGACCGCTAATACATTATAATATATAAATTTATTGATTGAAATTTAGGCAGGAGAATTTTCTTCTGTCTTTTTATTTCAAATTAATCCATATTAAAATCTTGCTAAACTTTAGATATAATTGATAAAAAAATCCCGAATAAAAAGCATAAAAAACTTATATTAAAACCATATAAAGTATTGACTTTGTCTCTAATATTTTATATAATAACTTTGTTATAGTACAAATGCTGCTTTGTCTATACTTGGCGCTTGCCAAAAGAGGTTGCAAAATTTTATATAGGAGGAAATAATGCCTACAGTAAATCAATTAGTTAGAAAGGGTAGAGTGAAACAAGAAGTTAAGAGTAAGTCAATCTTACTAGACGAATGTCCACAGAAACGTGGTGTTTGTTTGACTGTCACCACTACTACACCTAAGAAACCTAACTCAGCATTGCGTAAGATTTGTCGTGTACGTCTATCTAATAAAGAAGAGACTACTTGCTACATTCCAGGCGAGGGACACAATCTTCAAGAGCACAATGTAGTACTAGTTCGTGGTGGTCGTGTTCCAGATCTACCAGGTGTTAGATATCACGTTGTTCGTGGTGCGCTAGATACTGCTGCTGTTCAAAAACGTAAACAGGGTAGAAGTAAATAC
>CATLDS010000029.1 GCA_949902685.1 uncultured Christensenellaceae bacterium
GCAGGTGATTACGTTCTATCGGTTTACGTATTAGGCGATGGTGAGCGTACATTCTCGGTTAGAGAAAACGGAAATATCAAACCATGTCTAGAAAAATCTTTCAAAGTACTCGACGCTCCAGTTATTAATTATTTAGAAAAAGATAAAGAAAAAATAACATTTACATCAGTTGACGGCGCAACTATTTATGATATTTTTGAGGTGCTAGAGCAGGATGAGAAGATTGCTATGGTTACCCATACAAGTTTTGATGACTTTGAAATTGCTAGTGGTGAGAGCAGAACATTTAGAGTTCAAGCCAAAGGTGATGGATCTAGTACGTTAGACTCCGTCAAATCCAATCCTATGCGTATCTATAGATTATCCGTGCCTTCTACTACATTTGATAGTGAATTGAGTGCATTCGTTGAGCCTTCTATTGCAGATGGTGAAGAAGATTTAGTTCTCGAGTACGAATTGAGATTTGATGACTCAGTCGTAGATTATGTGTTCGGTACAGCATTTGATGATTTACTAAGAGGTGAAAACTACTTTTCACTTAAATCTATAGCAGTGGATGGATTTGATGGTAATAGTTATCTTAATTCGCAAGAGTATTATTTTGTAATTGATAAAATTGACGAGTCTTCTAATATAAGTATCAATCATAATAATCAATTAGTGATAGTACCTACCAATCACACTCAAGAATATGGACTTTATGTCAAATTTATTTCAGCTGACAACACATACGAATTTACTTCTAATGAGTACAAATTAGCATCTTCGATTTATTCTCTTGACTATTCATTTGTAGATGGAGTGTATACAATTGATTTATTTGGATTGGATTATTTACCTATTATCCGTGATTTAGATACTAAGACATTTAATGTTGAGTTCAAATTTTTAGCCAAAGATTATGATAACATGGCTAATAGTGAGATTGAGATTAGTGGAGATATAGGCTGGGCTAGTAAGACAGTGTTCAATATGTCCACTAGAGATGACCAATATGTTATCTTTAATAATGTTGAGACATGGAGAAGTTATACTGATTATGCGATACTCGTGAATGATAAATATGTGTTGTATTTAAATAATGACACTATTATTGATTCGGATAAACAAGTTTTGAAAGTGGACATCAAATATATCTATGACAATACTCCAGCCGAAATTCTTAAAGATATCAATACGCTTGCAATAATCACTCGCAATACTGACACATCTAATAGTTCACTTAAATTAAGTAGTGTAGGTAGTAAAATACGAGTTGGATTGAGCGAGCAGTTAGTGTTAGAAGAAAGTAAGCCTAATTCAAAAATTAATAATTCTGTGATAGTGTCATTTGCTACTAATGAAACCGTATACGATAAAATATATATTGTAGAGATTTACAACAAAGAGAATGGCGAACGCTCTAATTTAAAGCAGTTGCGTTTTAATGATAGTGATGCTGTCTCTGGTCGTATCTCATTTAACCTTGATGAACATGCTGTAGGCTTATCTGGAGACATCTATATAAGTGCACAGATTAGTGCCAATGGAGTTTCTGGCGCAGGTGATGAGATTATCTATATATTTAATTCTTCAATATCCAATGAATTACATTTAGTTAAGATTGATACAGTTTTAGATATTCATATTGATAAGGGTGTTTTAAGATTTGAGCCTGTAGAGAATGCAGTAGGTTACGATATTTATAAGCAAGAGGGAGCAATCTTAGAGAAATTAAATAAAAATGGTTTCATTATTAATAATTATTATCAACTAAGCGATATGGAAGGAGACTTCCAGATTAGGATAAAGGCAATATCACAAGCCAATGGTTACACTAATGCAGATTTATCAGCGGTTGTCAATGTCCATAAATTTGCTACGCCTATTGTGAGTATTAAGAATGGCAATATTGTTGTAGCCTTATCCAGTATAGCAATAGAGACAATATATAAAACTCACCTACAGAGTGAGAATAGTATTGTGGATTTGAGCGGTGCTGTGTTGCACATTAATAACGGAGTTAAAGATTTATATTTGACATTTGATTTAGACGGAGTAGAACTAGACGGCAATGATATGATTATTGACCCTACAGTTCTAATCAATTATGGTATTAATAGCATCGTTAGAGAAGATTTAATATTTGAAATATGTGTAGATTACTCTAAAGATGAAGTTTATTATCTAAATTCTAATATCGAGAGTTACTATGTACATGGCATATTTGAGCCTACCTCGTTAGACAAGACTACAACTACAAATGTAGCCGATGAATATATCGAGCATATTACTTGGACGGCGAATAATAAGAATGCTATCAATGGGCAAGAGGTAACTTATGGATATGTGGCGAAGATTGAATGTGGCAACAATGTATATTTGACTAACGATGAGTTACTTAAATTCACTGATGGTGAAAATATATTCAACTCATATCCAAGCATAATTCTATCCAATAATTTCATATTCCCATATGGATACGATATTAATATGGATGGTGAGATTGGAGAGGGCGAAAAGTTTGGCCCAGGAGTATACAAGATAAGTGTGCGAGCCGTTCCAAAAAATATGGATAATTATAACTTGGTATCTTCTAGATATAGTAAGGAATACACTATCGAGATAATGCAGTCACCTAAACTTGTTACAAATAATGGTGTAGTAGTTTGGGATGCGGTACAGGGTGCGTCGAGTTACTTTGTACGTATTTATGATGTCAATGTTGGTACTGTTTTAGCGAGCGTAACTCAGTCTAGTTGTTCATTTGATTTCACAAGTGCTGATTTTAGTAATTATGTTGGCGTATATGGTATAAGTGTACAAGCGCTTAGTGATAACAAAACTATTATTAATAGTGACGAGAGTTTAATCTTTGAAATATTTAGAATGAATGAGGCCAACTCCGTTTCGATAGATGATGGAAAACTGATATTATATGCTAATGCATATTTTGATGAGGCAGAGATAGAGTTTGTAGATACCGAGACTGGTAGGACAGAACGAATATATTATACTAATGAATCAAGTGAAGAAAATTTAGCGAAATTAGGAATCATCCGCTGGACAGGATTATCTACTGAAAATCAATTGTTGTTACAAAACCCAACTAGATATGTAGTGAACTTTAGTAATAGTGAAATTCTTAACATTATGGGCAATCGTAGTTATAGAGTTAATGTATTGTTGAGGGGTAACTCGCTTGATTTTACTGGAATAGTTAGTTCTAGAAAATCATTGATTTCCACTCAACTAAATGTAACTAAACTTGCACCTAATCTATACGAGGTGAATAGTGGAGTATTGACCTATTCTGCTAATGCTGAATATATCGGTCTAGATATGAATTATAATTTTGATACAGGAGAGGCTACGAATGTAGATTCATTCTGGAACAAGTTGTTGGTGTATCAAATTAAAATCAGTTCAGCTAATAAATCATATTCTTTCTATACAATAGACTACGACTTGTTTGAACAAGCGCGAGCTAATGGTAGCATATCGAGTGATAAGTACACACTTATTAATGATAAAAATGAATTACACGCACTAATACAATATGCGTCTAGTGATGGCGTGGTATATCAATTCAATGTATTCAAAAATAATAGAATTAACCTTAAGAACTATGATATGTTGTACTATTATCCATTCGTAGATGATGGTACTACATGGACAAGTATAGATTTCGGTATCGGTGGCTCGTTTGTAGTAGAGATGACTTTACTAGGCGGTGACAGCATAATTGAAAAGAGTTCAGGTAGTATTACATCTCACATTGGATATTTGACGGCTAATCCTATAAGTTCTAAACAATTCGTAAGATATAAAGATATTAATAGTACAATAACTACTTATGATGGTATTTTGATATTTGAGGATTTATTGACTAGGAATGAGGATGGCAATGTCATAGATTACCCAGTATATAGATTGACATTCACACCTATTAATACTTCTAATACTAGAGTTGTTTATATTTACTATACTGAGGGTGGAGAAGCATATGCTAGATTTTTAGCCGAAGAAGAAAATGCACTATTCGTACAGGCAGAATATAGTGTAGATTTGATGACCTCTATAATGTTTGATATGTCACAATACTTTGAATCTGGTACTTATCTTGTAGACATACGTACATTAGCAGGTGAGGGTAATGAAGAGGCAGGAATTACATCTGCATATCTATTGAATGCGCGTGTACCAACTACTAATCGTACTATATATAAAATAGGTTCATCAAAAGCAGTCGTTAGTGACGGTAAACTAGTTATCAATATGGGCGCGATTGATACCAATAGTGCGATAATAGAAGATTATGAAGTAATTATAAGTGAAATAGTTAATGGTGAGGTAAAAGAATATATCTTATATATTGATAGAGACTCGGCGGGTGTAACATTCAATGAGAACACAAATACTATCATATATGAGTTGCCTAATATTATTTCTGCAGGAAATGGAAATTTAGTTATCGAGAATGGTAAATCTTATTCTATCAAGGTACGTGGATTGGCACGAGACAATCTAAATGTTGTAAATGCGACTTATGATGAGAGTGAATTGACATTCACACTATCTAGCGGAGTAAGAAATGTAAGAATAGAGAATGGTAAATTGAGATGGCAAGTTCTAGATAAAGATAATTACCAACAAGTCATGATTAAAGTATCATTCTTGGACGAGAATGGTGAAATCAA
Organism: uncultured Christensenellaceae bacterium; assembly: GCA_949902685.1. Taxonomy (GTDB): domain Bacteria; phylum Bacillota; class Clostridia; order Christensenellales; family UBA1242; genus Onthoplasma. The sequence goes on from CATLDS010000029.1 coordinate 4,680, forward strand.
AACAATCAAAATTACTACTACAGGTAGTCTAGTCGTCGGTTCTAATAATGAATATGAATATACATTCGCAGACTCAGGTTATCGTGTAGAGGGTAGCAGTATACAGACTGTAATTTCTTATGGTATAGACTATTCAATATCTGTACGCACTCTAGGTAAATCTGGACAGTTGGATAGCAATTATTCTACAGTTATTGTAGGTAATAGATTGCAACGTGTACCAGATGTCAATATCAAATCACATGACGGAATCTTAATGTGGGATATGATTAGTGATGCACATGGATACATTGTGACAGTAAGTAGCAATGAGAAAATCTACACATTCACTACTAGAACTAACCAGATAGATTTCTTAGATACATTAGACGATAATGGTGAGAGATTACCAGTAGGTAATTATACTATCAGTATACGAGCAATAGGCACAGATAGGATTAATTCAATATTAACTACATCTTCACATAGATTTACTAGACTTGATGACGTTACGAACATATCTATCAGTTCAGGTGATAGCAATAGTGTTAAATGGGATGCAGTAGATAATGCACAAGGATATCTGGTACAATTCTTGCAAGATGATCAGTTATTAGAAGAGAGTGTGGTGGATGGTACATCAATCATTATTCCAGATAGTTTAGTAGGCAGATTTAGCATTAATATTAAAGCTGTCGGTGTGGATGAAGGCTATGTATTTAATGGTGATTTCACTACTTATGTGGGTTCGTTTGAGCGACCAGAAGCTGTGAGTGGAGTCGTTTATGATAGAGAAAACAATCGTTATTACTTCACTGCTGACGATTTCTTAGCGGGAGATAAATTACGTATTAGATATGACTTTAGAGAATATGTGTATAACAATTCTTCTGTAGAGGCTAGCCAAGTTAGATCGGTAATAGTTGAGTACACGTATGCTAATGCACCAAGCTTTACAGTAGACGGACGTAGGTATTATTACTTCGCTCCTCAAGCAATAGGTGAATATACTAACTTATCTGTACAGATAGATAGAAATGGTTTGTATTCATCTACTAGTCCGGGAGAAAACGTACGATTTGATATATTCGGCTTCGGTGATGGTAGTGAGAGTAAGCCATATGGAATCAATAGTGCAAATCACTTGTTGGCAATAGCAAAATATAGTGATAAACATTTCATTATGTATGGCGCGGTTGATTTGAGCGGTGTTGATTTTGCGGATAGATTGAGACAACATAATGCAATAATTTCATCTTCATTCTCGGGTGTATTTGACGGAAATGGAAGAGCAATATACGGTCTAGATAATGTCCTTCTTGATGGTGTGAATGACTTTGCTTTATTTGGAACTTTAGACAATGCAGTTATTAAAAATTTAAGTTTCGGTATTGAGAATAACACTAGCACTATTACTAATAGATTTACGAACAACTTATCAAGTGCTGTGAGAATGTCATTGTTGGCAATCAATGCAAATAATTCAACTATAGAGAATGTATCTTTACGAGATGTTAAGTTTGTATTGAGTGGTACAGGAGAGTTGAGAGGTGGAGTTTATGTTGCAGGATTAATTATCAATGCGAATAATAGTACGATTATTGGAACTCAAGCAAATGTAAATGTCCAATTAGATTGCAAGTTTACGATTGATTCATATGTGGGCGGATTGGT
>CATLDS010000030.1 GCA_949902685.1 uncultured Christensenellaceae bacterium
ATAAGAATACTTATCACAATGTTGGTTTTAGTGTGGTGGATCTTTTCGCGAAACAACACTCTCTTAAATTCACAACGAACAAGTGTCGCGGAGTATTGGCGAAAGGAGACGGCTACTACCTAGTTAAACCTACTACTTACATGAATTTATCTGGCGATTGTGTACATGAATTGAAGCGATATTTCAAGGTATCTCTAAGCGATATATTAATCGTACTAGACGATATAGATATGCCTAAAGGTAAAATCCGCTTCCGTCTCAATGGTAGTGCTGGCACACACAATGGTCTACGTGATATTGTCGCTAAAGTCGGTGAAACTCCTAGACTACGCATAGGTATTGGTAGAGATACTTCTATGGGACTAGCCGACTATGTACTATCTACAATCGACGAGCAGAGTCGTGATATATTAAACAACTCATACTCTTCGGCTTGCGATTTGATACAAAAATTTATTGATGGTGAACTATGCCAAGATACGACAATCTAAATCTCGCTGGTAGCAAAACTGTATTGTGCAGTAATATAGGATTAGGCGAACAAGGTAGTGTCCTTACACGACTTAAGTCCGCCCTTTTTGTCGCGCCCGACCTTAACTATGCTAGGCAGATTAAATCTCAATTAGATGCACTCGGTAAATGCAATGTAATAATCGACGACTTCGATAGACCTTATACTTTATCCACCTTCTCTAATAGTGACAAAAAATACGATTTAATCAATGCGTTGTATCATCTCACTTACGATAATCCCATAATCATATCGACACCTAAAGTATTGTCCACTATTATCCCTAACCTAGATAGTTTTCAATCAAACATTTTGACTTTAGAAAAAAATCTTGAATACGATATAAAAGCTATTGAAAGAAATCTTGTACACATAGGCTATCACCGTGTAGAGAGCGTGACAGCCCGTGGCGAATTCTCTATACGTGGTGATATAGTCGACATATTTAATACAGTAGATGATACTCCTACTAGGCTTGACTTTTTCGATACTCTATTAGAGGACATCTATACTTATGATATTATAGATTATGAGAAGAAATCCTCGCCCAAGACTATCCACATAGCACCTAACAAACTACTGATTTTATCTACAGATGAACAAGAAAAAATTGCTAACGAAATTAAACCTCTCACAATAGATAACACTCAATTTTTCGACTTATTAACAATGCTAGAACTTAGTGAGGATATTCCGTTAGAATTTATCGCTCCATTTAATAATAATTACATCAATTTCGCTGAACTAAATATACCTATTATAATCGCTAATTCACTCAAATGCGAAAATCAATTAAATACTCTCTACGAAGAAATTAGTGAGAAAACCAAAATAATTTTAAAAGATGAAAATATTATTAATCAATATAAAAATAACAAAAATTTACTAAATTCTACTGATTTGTATACTAGATTTACTAGAAATTTGGTATTTTTTGAAAATTTTAACATCAATTCTACCGATTTAATAGACAAGTTGAATACTCAAGACGTAGTCCACGTTGATTTTAATACCAAAGCATTTCCGTCTTTTTTACAAAACATCTCTGCTCTCAAGAGTGAACTTGCGCCTTTTATAGACAAACAAATTTTCCTCTGCCTTGATAGCCAAGATACTCTTAATTCTATCAAGCGAATTTTTGACGAGACTAATGTCTTATATACCACTAATAAAAATGCTAAAGGAATAATCCTAACTGAACTAAAAATTCCATACAATATCTGTTTCTTAGATGAAGAGAAGTTTTATATTGGCAGTACTAATTTCGCACACAAAAAACAATTCAAACACGAGACCAAAACTAGTGTAAAATATTTGCCTAAAGCGGGTGAATATGTAGTACACTCCACTCATGGTATAGGTAAGTGTGAAGGAATAGTAAATGTCAATGTATCAGGTGTGGACAAAGAATTTTTCCGTATAACATATCGCGGTGGAGACACTTTGTATGTGCCATACGAAAATGCCGACACACTCTCTCTATACATGGCTGATGGCGAAGGTGTCACTTTAAACAAACTAGGTGGAAAAGAATTTAGCAATCAAAAACTAAAAGCCATTCAATCGATAGAAGATATGAGTAAAGAACTCATTGAATTATATGCCAAACGAAAAGCCGTTAAAGGATACAAATATCCCGAAGATGACTATGTGTATACGGAGTTTGAAAACGCGTTCGGTTTCACTGAGACAATTGACCAGTTGCAAGCAATAGCAGATGTCAAAAACGATATGATTTCAGGCAAAGTAATGGATAGATTAATCTGTGGTGATGTGGGTTTCGGTAAAACTGAGGTAGCACTGCGCGCTGTATTTAAAGCCATACAATCTAATAAACAAGTCGCCATTCTCGCACCTACTACCATACTTAGTCTGCAACACTGCATGACCGCCACCAGCCGAATGAAAGACTTTGGTGTTAGGGTCGAAATGTTAAATCGTTTCAAGAATAAAAAAGAACAGTCAGTTATACTAGAAGACTTACGATTGGGAAAAATTAATGTTATCTGCGGTACACATAGATTACTCAGTGAAGATGTGAAATTCAATGACTTAGGCTTATTGATACTAGACGAAGAGCAACGTTTCGGCGTAAAAGCTAAAGAACAAATCAAACACATGAAGAACAATGTAGACGTACTAACCCTTTCTGCTACACCTATCCCTCGTACTCTAAGTATGTCTCTCATGTCTATTCGTGACATCAGCATTATCAATACTCCGCCTGTCAATAGACTGCCAGTCAAAACTTATGTACTAGGTTACAATGACGACATAGTGTTAGGCGCTATCGATGATGAAATCAAACGTGGCGGACAAGTATTAGTAGTTTACAACAACATCGAATACATTTATAAACTAGCGAACGAGTTAGAGAAAAAATTAAACAATCCTAATGCCAAATTTGACGTAGCACACGGACAGATGAGTCAAATATCGCTAGAAAATGCTATTAAACGCTTATACGATAATGAGACTAATGTTTTCGTGTCCACTACTCTAATCGAGAATGGTATAGACCTTCCTAAAGCCAATACATTAATAGTCATAGATAGTGACAGGTTAGGCTTAAGTCAAATGTATCAATTACGTGGTCGAGTCGGCAGAAATGGAGAGCAAGCATATGCCTACTTTACATACCGCAAAGAAAAAGCTCTCACAGAAGAGGCTACTAGCAGACTTCAGGCTATAGCTGAAAACACTGAACTGGGCAGTGGATTTAAAATCGCGATGCGTGACCTATCTATTCGTGGTGCTGGCGAACTACTCGGTAAAGTACAACACGGACATATGATTAAGATAGGCTATGATATGTACTCTAAACTATTAAACGAGACCCTACGAAAATTGAAAGGTGAAAAGGTATAAATTGAAAGAGAAATTAAGATAGACGTTGCTATTGCATCTAAAATACCTTATTCATTTATTGAAGATGAGACCGAGAGATTAAAAGTAATAGCAAAGATATCTAATGTTCATGACAAAGATTCTGCCAGAACCATGCTCAATGAATTGATAATCAATTATGGCAAACTTCCTAACGAGATATACACTTTAACTAATATCAATCTAATGAAATCACTTGCCACCAAGCATGATGTGAAAATTATATCACTTAATAAAACTAGAATGACTATAACTTTTTATCCTGACGTTAATATGGATAAATTGCTTGAAAGAGTTAAAAAATATCCACACTTTTACTTTGAAAACACCGCCCTACCTACTATAAAACTAAAGACAGATGAATTTAGTGTACAGACGGCAATGAGTTATATAATTGGATTCTTCTCCAATTAAATCTCGTTATCTAAAATCTCTTGATTTTTATTATAAATTATTATATAATAGTAAACAATTAACTAATAACCTTGCGTTTAATACGCTTATTTTGGAGAGAATTGTGAAAAAATATTTTGCTTTAATTATATGCTTTTTAATGGTTGTGACTTGCAGTTTCGCTGGTTGTGCTGGTTTTTCGATAGATAAAGTCAAATATTACAACGAAGTAGTTGCCCTTGTAGATGATGCTAAGATTACCAGATACGATTTATTGTCTGCGTATAATTCTTATGGCAAGAACTATTATGTGTCTCAACAGAACCAATCAGTTGAAGATGCTATGAATTCTACTTTAGACCTATTAATTGATAGAGAAGTATTATATAGGTATGCCAAAGATAACGAGACTTATGCTATTACCCCATATCAAGTAAATAGCATAGTAGAATCTATATTTGAATCTGTTGATAGTCAAATGGATACCTACATTAAGACTGCTAAGAAAAAACTTAATCTAAAAGTGGAAGATGAAAATACTACAACTTCTAACGATACAGAGAAACATCCATTGAGTTCGTACACTTACTCTAAGCGTGCTAAGTTAGTTGAGACCTCAGTTGAAGGTAGTTCCAACCTTGAATATACTATTAAATATGAGTATGAAGAAGAACCTCAAATATTCGATGAATTAATTGAACGAAAATATCTTAACGACTATAGTTTAGCAGGTACAGTACAGGCTATCATTGACGAATACTTAAAGAACTTGAAAGATTCTTTGAGCGAAGAAGACAAAGCAACTGACATTTATGATGAAGCAATAGATCTCCTTGCAGACGATTTAATCGATTATGAGTATTATTTACGAGATGATAATAATAAGCCATACAACACCGTCACAGATGATTTAATATATAGATACTTTAATCGTATGTTTAATGACAAGATTAAATCTCAATATTTGACTAATATAAGAATTGACTATTTGAGATATAAAGAAAGTTTATCTTTAGATTTATTGACAGAAAAGTACAATGCCCTTGTTACAGCAAATAGAAATAAATACCTTAATCATCCTGAAACTTATGCAAAGGATATGAAAGATATCGGTACTAAAGCAGACACAATGTTGTACCACCCTGACCTAAGTAATGATACTAAATTTGGATATTTCGCTCATACTTTACTAAGTTTTAGCGAGAGTCAAAAAAATAGAATTAAAGAATTAGAGAAAAGCAAAGATTTAGGCAATCTCACTGAAGACGAATATAATAGACAACTCAATTCTATATACGCAGAGACAACAGTTAAAGTAAGAGATTTAGAGGGCAACGAATTAGACCAAGAGGCCATCTCTTATAGTGACTTAATCACTGGCGAATATGCCGATATATTAAAAATTAGCAACCCTGAGACTAGACTAAATAGATTTATAGAATTCATGTTCAAATATACTGGTGACACTGCAACACTAAGCGCAGGTATGCCTTACGTAGTAGGTACTGATGGTTATTCTGCTATGGAAGAAGCATTTACTGATGAAGCAGTACGTTTGATTGAGACCAATAAAGCTGACAGTATGACACCTGCTAGCACAGAAAACATGGTAGTAACTAGTTATGGTATCCATCTATTGTACTATATAGGTGACGTTAGAGATACACGATATTCTATACCATATACTGATATGGGCTCAATATACTTCCAGACCAACGACAAAGCAGAAGATGAAGGTAGAAATAACTTATACACTAAACTTATCAATCCTCTAACCAAACAAACATATTTTGATATGTTGTTTGATAAAGTATATCCTGCTAACAATACTGAAGAAGTATATACTTCAAAAACAGGTTATAGCGACTATGAGAACGATATAGTGGATACACATAAAAATAAGACTTATAAGGTTACAAAATACTCTACTAAAATTAAATCTACTAAACCAAATATATAAATCCTACACTTGTAGGATTTTTTTATGTATAAAATGAACTACTATCCACAAAATACTCAAAATAAGGAGTAATTTATGGAGAAAAAAAGAAGCAAGCCCCAAATTTCTGGAGCAACTGTCGCAATCGTAGCACTATCAATCTTGCTGATAGCATCTATAGGGATAGGCATAGCCTTAGCATACTTTGGAGCTAACGCCACCGCAACAGGTAATATCACGCTAGGCAACCCAGTTACTATATCTATCACACAAGGAGGTGCTAGCGTTCAATCTCTCACATTTAGTGGTAAAGCACTACCTGGGACGATATATAAGCAAGCAATTGGTGTTTCTTCGCCTGCGCAAATGACTGAAGCATTGATGCGAGCAAAATTAACTATCACCGATACAGATGGAACATCAACCGTCGTAGAAGCCAATACAACTACCGATTGGATAAGTGGTGAGGATAATTACTATTATTACAATGGTTCAATAGACGCTAATGCTAACGTAGATTTCATTACAGCAATTATTATCCCAACATCGCTAACTAACGAATATGCCAACACCACTTACACTGTAGATATTG
>CATLDS010000031.1 GCA_949902685.1 uncultured Christensenellaceae bacterium
AGAGAAGATATGGCACACATCCCTAACAGATTTTTTGCGTATGAGAATTCGACTAATAAACTCAATTCATTCAAGGGTGATTTCGCACTGATTATAGGAGCAGAGGGTGGTTTTTCGCCAGATGAGGTGAAATATTTTTCATCCTTTGCGAATAATGTCAGCCTAGGTAGTACTATACTTAGAGCTGAAGTGGCATGCGTAACTGGTGTGGCAATGTTAAAGGCGGTGCGAGATGAAGGCTAGTGTCATTACTCTGGGTTGTAAGGTTAATGAGTATGAGAGTCAATCTATGCTCAATCAGTTGAAGAAATTTGGCTATGAGATTTTTGAAGGTCTAGTATATGCTGATATTTACATTGTGAATACGTGTGCAGTTACAAATATAGGTGAGAGGAAGTCACGACAGGTTTTAACTAAAATTAAAAAACTTAATCCTAATGCCAAGATTGTAGTGTGTGGCTGTGCCGTACAAAATAATCCAGACCAGTTTTTAAGAGATAGAAATGTTATAGCGGTGGCGGGTAATTTCGGTAAACACGACATCGTTAATTTGATTAATTGTGAAAATAAAGTACTCCCAGAATTAGAGCATAAAAAATACATTCCATTTGATAAACCTATAGAGACGAAGGCTAGGCAGTATATCAAAATACAAGATGGATGTAATTATTTTTGTACATACTGCTTGATACCATATCTTCGAGGTAGGAGTAGAAGTAGAGAATTGAATGACATATTGAACGAGATTAAAGATACTAAATCTAACGAAATTGTCCTTACAGGTATCAATATGTCGGATTATAGAATTGATGACAAATTGGCGCTGAAGACATTAGTTAGTGAAGTAGATAAACTCAATAAACGATTTAGATTGTCCTCTCTAGAATGTAATGTGCTGGATGATGAGATGTTAGACATACTTGCCAATGCTAAGAATTTCTGTCCGCACTTTCATTTGAGCTTGCAGTCTGCGTGCAATGACACATTAAAGCGAATGAACAGAAATTATACTATTGAAGAATTTATCACTATTACAGACAAGATTAAGGAGAAATTTGTCCATCCATGTATCTCTACTGATATTATTGTAGGGTTCAAAGGTGAGACTGATGATGAATTTGAGACTACCTTTAATAATTTGAAGCGAATTGGCTTTAGTTTTATGCACATATTCCCGTATAGTGTTAGGTCTGGTACGGTAGCAAGCCGTATGTCTGGAGATGTAGACAAATCCATCGTCAAAACTCGTGAACGAAGGCTTATTAGTTTAAATCGTGAATTTAAGCAAAATTTCTATAATGAAAATAAGAATACTGTCCATACTATGTTAGTAGAAGAGATAGTTGATGGTTACTCTGTAGGCTATACGGACAATTATATTTATACGTATCTAGAGGGTAAGTCAACAGTTGGTAGTATCATTAAAGTGCGACTAATAGATGAATTTCAGCAGGGCATGGGTGCCCAAATTGATAATAATTAATAAAATCATTGCAACTTAATCTATTTTGTGCTAGAATAAAAGTGAGGTGTATATGGAAGATTGTGTATTTTGTAAAATAAGGAAGGGTGAGTTGCCTTCTACTAAACTGTACGAAGATAAAGATTTTATGGTTATTAAGGATATTAATCCGCAGGCCAAAATTCATCTTATTGCTATACCGCACGAGCACGCACCATATATTGATATGATGACAGAAGAGGGTGTATTGCTCTTGGGTAAAATTATTCATAAGATTGCACTTAATAGAGATAAATTGGGTTTGAAGAATGGTTATCGTCTACTTATCAACCAAGGTGAAGATGCAGGACAGACTGTGGGACACATTCATATTCACATTTTAGGTGGAGAGAAATTAAAAGAGTTTTAGTTAATCCATTTTGAAACTATTAGAATAATTAAATAAAAAACATAGAAAACCAGTCTATGTTTTTTTGCTTATTGACAAATTGAATATTCAGTGTATAATAAGACTAGTACAAAGGAGATTTTAATATGATTTTAACAAAATACATATATGAGGGCTTTTCACCTTTAAGATGTGAAGCATTGAAGAAGTCAAAAGTATTCAAAAATGACGTATTTAAAATTACTTGTGAAAAAGGCAGTTTGGTTAATGCTAATTATAAGTGGGAAATTCGTTTCAATCATGAAAATTTTAATCATGAAATAACTCAAAGTGAAGAGAAGCAGATTAGAGATGCTGTCGATGCAATGTTTTGGTTGATGGGAGAGAAGGCTTGCGATGAGAAAAAACTTGTTGAAGCCATCAAGAAATATACCGGCATTGTTTTAAAAGATCTGGTGTTAGTCAATGTTGAACGTCAGCAAGTTTTATGTGATGAGAAAAAGCATTTGTTCGGTCACTTGTGGGCAGATAAAGAAGTACTTAAATCTGTGTCATTTAACTGTAACGGACAACTAAACGAAGACATTTAACAATTTTAATGCTAATACTATAAATTTTGATAAATCGAATAATAATATGGCAAAAAGTCTTGACAATACAAATACAATAATGTAAGATAAAAAAGAATTTATAAATAAAAGTGGGTGAATAAATTGACTACAGTTCGTTGCGGAGAGAATGAATCGTTAGATAGCGCATTGAAACGTTTTAAGCGTAAATGTCAAAAAGATGGTATCATAGGCGACCTTAAGAAGAATACTGAATATGTTAAACCAAGCGTTCGTCGTAAAGAGAAATCTAAAGCAGCTCGTAAGCGTGCTATGAAGAAATCTAGATATTAAGATAGACTGGAATTATCCAGTTTTTTCTTGAATTTCGTTTGCTAGTAAAATCAATATTTGATATAATCAGTACATGGATTACAAGAGTTTACTGAATAGTGAGCAATATGATGCAGTTGTGTGCACTGATGGGCCAGTGATGGTTAGCGCTGGTGCAGGCAGTGGTAAAACTAGGCTTCTAACATATAGAATAGCATATTTGATTACGGAACGTGGAGTTCCTGCACATAAAATTTTAGCCATCACTTTTACTAATAAAGCCGCTGGCGAGATGAAAGACAGGATTACCAAAGTTGCACCAGATGGTGACTTGGTAACTGTTAGTACTTTCCATAGTTTTTGTGCTAGAATGCTACGAACTTATGCGAGTTTTATTCTTGGATATAAAGAGAATTTTACAATTTTTAGTGATAATGATACTTCTAAGATATTTAAAGATTTATTCAAATCCATGAATATAGACGATGAGAATACTAAATCTAATTTTAAGCATAATATTTCCACTATTAAGAATGAAAATATGTCAGTAGAAGAATTCGCCGATATTTATAAATATGATTCTTCTATCAACGACTTCGTAAAATTTTTTAATGCGTATCAAGAGGAATTAAAGAAGAATAACGCTATGGATTTTGACGATTTATTGGTCAATTTCTATAATCTAATATCGCAGAATAGAGAAGTGTTAGATAGTATTCAAAACAAATTTACCTACTTTAGTGTAGATGAATTTCAAGATACTAATAAACTTCAGTACGATATTATTAAATTACTAGCATCTAAGACACGTAATATTTTAATAGTTGGGGACGAGGATCAATCAATTTATGGTTGGCGTGGCGCTAATATTGATAATATTTTTAATTTTACTCGAGATTTCAAAGAGTCTAAAGTATTCAAATTAGAGCAAAACTATCGCAGTACTAAAAAAATACTTGATAGAGCCAATTTGATCATTAAGAATAATAAGAATAGATTGGATAAGAGACTTTATACTGAGAACGGAGAGGGCAGTGAGGTTATCTACTATCAGTCTTCTAACGAAAGTGATGAGGCGGACTTCGTAGTTCGAAATATTATTCGAATGCACAATGCGGGTGTACCATATAGCGAGATGGCTATACTTATGAGACTTAACGCACTATCACGTTCATTTGAAGAGAAATTGCTCGCTTATAATATACCTCATATCATGTATAATGGCTTCAAATTCTTTGAGCGTGCGGAGATTAAGAATGTATTAGCGTATCTAACAGCATTAGTTAATCCTGATGATAATATTAGTTTTGCACGTATAATCAATTTCCCTAAACGTGGAATTGGAGATACAAGTATCGATAAATTAAATGAAATTGCCATGAAATACCACACTTCACTTAAGAGTGTAGTTATGAATAACGAAACCGAGATTTTACCCAAGGCTCTTAAAGACAAGTTAAAGGTACTGAAAGAACTTTTAACAGATTTGGAAGAGAAAATGTCTAGTATGGGTATGTACGACTTTTTCTCATATTTGTTAGATAAATCTGGCATTCTAAAATCATTTGATTTGGATAATGAGCAGGAGTACGAGAGATTTTTAAATATTAACTCACTATCTAATTCAGTACGTGAATTTGAGGAAAATAATGATGGTGCTACTATTGTAGATTATTTGCAATCGGTTACACTGTCTAGCGCTATGGATAGTGACGATGGTACTGGTGTGGTAATAGCTACTATACATGGTGCTAAAGGACTAGAATTTGATACCGTCTTTGTAGTTGGATGTGAGGAAAAGATTTTCCCTATCACTCGTGATGATAAGGATGATTTAGAAGAAGAACGTAGACTAATGTACGTAGCAATCACACGTGCGAAGAAGGATTTAATTTTGACGAGTTCATCGTCTAGATTTATGTATGGTAAGCGAGAGTACAGTGTAAAATCTCGTTTCTTATACGAGTTAGATTTGGCTAAGGAGCGACAAATAAATTCACGCTTCGGGACATATAATAATAGAAATAATGATGATAATTATAGAACACAAAATAAATTTAATTACGGAGGAAACATGAATACTTTGAATTCAAACAATAATCAGTCATTTAATTATACATTTAATAAAAACGCAGTAGAGAAAAAAGCTGTTGATTTTTCTAAAATTAAATTAGGAGCGAAGGTGGTTCATCCCAAGTTTGGAGAAGGAGAGATAGTAGAAGTCACTCCAAATAGTAGCAATCATTGCGTTAAGATTAAATTTGATGTGGTGGGTGAGAAGATGTTGTCATTAGAATACGCACCAATCGAATTTAAGGACTAAAATGACTAAAGAGGAGAGATTAGTCTATCTCACGAACGAAGTGGACAAGCACAATAAGAATTATTATTTGTATGACAATCCAACCATTTCGGATGCTGAGTATGACGCAATGTACTATGAATTAGTAGACCTAGAGAAAGAACTGGGTTATTCTTTGCCGAACACTCCTACAGCACGTGTGGGTGACTATGTACTCCCCGGATTTAAGAAAAAGAAACACGATATACCTCTATATAGTCTAAATAAAGTGAAAGATTTTGATGACCTAGATAAATGGATGAAGGATATGCGTGATGCATCCAATAATCCTAATCTAGACTTTTCATTAGAATATAAGTATGACGGTTTAAAGATAGTATTGGAATATCAAAATGGTCACTTTAGATATGCTACTACGCGAGGTAATGGTCAAATTGGTGAGATCGTCACTCGCCAAGTACGTACTATTAAAAGTGTACCTTTAACTATATCATACAAGGGTAGACTGCTAGTTCAGGGTGAATGCATGATGACCAATAAAGCATTCGAGGAGTACAATAAGACAGCAGAAGTACCACTTAAAAATCCAAGAAATGGTGTAGCAGGTGCTGTACGAAATTTAGACCCTAAAGAGACAGAGAAACGTATGCTTGATTTTTTCTGCTACGATGTATTGCTGATAGAGGATAAGGAAATTTTATCTCAAGAGGAGATGAATAAATTTATAATATCTCAAGGGTTTAAAACAGGAGATTATTTTTATAAATTTTCTTCACTTGAAGAAGTTAAAAAAGAGATTGAACGTTTAGATAAAATTAAAGATAATCTTGATGTTATGATAGATGGCATGGTCATTAAGGTAAATGATTGTGCTGTTAGAGAAGACATTGGTTATACTGTTAAATTTCCTAAATGGGCGATGGCATATAAATTTAAACCAGTAGAGCAAAGCACAATCTTAAAAGACGTTGTTTGGCAGGTGGGACGTACTGGCAAGATTACACCTATTGCAATCTTAGACCCTATAGAACTCAGTGGCGCTACAGTAAGTAGGGCAACACTTAATAATACACAAGATATTGAACGAAAAAACATTAGTATTAATAGTAGAGTATTTGTTCGTCGTAGTAATGAAGTTATACCAGAAGTGATGGGTCTGGCTGAGAAAAGTGACAATTCTATTAATATCTTACCTCCAGTCTGCTGTCCTAGTTGTAATAGCATACTAGAGACTATCGGTGCTAATCTATTCTGTCTAAAT
>CATLDS010000032.1 GCA_949902685.1 uncultured Christensenellaceae bacterium
CCACATTGACTGCTGGGAGGAGGAAGTTAATAGGGTCAGTGAGCTGACATGTCATTTCTTGACTTTCCACTTGGGTGATCAGATATTCAGCTACCACTTAGATATTAATTCAAAAAGAAGACGAGGTTGATGCATATTATTATGTAGAGGTCAGCAATTATCATCCCGAACTAGACTTAGAAGATGATTACAATCTACCCAATGCCATATCTGCATTTGTTCAATTATATGGTAGCGAAGCAATCGACAATCAAGCGTTAACCAAATTCTGTAAGAAACATACAGGATTGCGTTGTTTAGATTTAGTAATTAATTATATAGATGTGAAATATTTTATGTTCGATAAGATATACAATGAACGAATACCTATCTATGAAGAACCAATCGTAGTACTTGATATTAATAAAAATAATTCTCAAACAAATATTGTAAATAAAGAGAAGCCATCAAAACTAAAAAAGTTTATTAATAGTCTACTAGGACAATAAAAAAGGGCTGTTTGTAGCCCTTTTTTATTTTGCAGTATCAGTAAATCTTGACTCTCGAATAACATTAACTTTAATATGTCCCGGATATTCAAGTTTAGCCTCAATTTCTTTCGCTATATCATGAGCAAGAATCTGTGCAGCTTCGTCTGTGATTTGCTCAGGTTTAACCATTACTCTAATCTCTCGACCAGCCTGAATTGCATAAGTCTTATCAACCCCACTAAATCCATTAGCTATAGCTTCCAAATCTTGCAATCGCTTGATATAATTTTCAATAGATTCACGTCTAGCACCCGGTCTAGCACTAGAAATAGCATCAGCAGCTTGCACTATCACAGCCTCAAGTGTTTTAGGCTCTATATCATTGTGGTGTGAAGCTATACAGTGGATTACCGCCTCACTTTCTTTATATTTTCTAGCAAGATCGACACCGATTGATACGTGTGTACCCTCTACCTCTTGATCTACAGCCTTACCTAAATCGTGCAATAATCCAGCGCGTCTAGCCACTTTCTCATTCGCTCCAACCTCAGCAGCCAACATTCCTGCGATGAATGACACTTCAAGTGAATGGTTCAAAACATTTTGACCATAACTTGTCCTATACTTTAATCTACCCAAGGTCTTCACAATCTCAGGATGAATGTTATGAATATCTGCATCGAAGCAAGCATTCTCACCGGCCTCTTTAATAGTCTCTTCTACATCACGTTGCACTTTCTGTACTAATTCTTCAATTCTTGCAGGATGAATACGTCCATCTAGAATTAATTTCTCTAGCGCAATACGTGCTACCTCTCTTCTCACAGGATCAAATCCAGACAAAGTAATGGCTTCTGGAGTATCATCAACTATAAAATCAATACCAGTAGCGGCCTCTAGTGCGCGTATGTTACGTCCCTCTCGCCCGATAATGCGACCTTTCATCTCTTCACTAGGTAGAGCTACTACACTAGTTGTTACTTCACTTGTGTTATCAACTGCACATTTTTGAATTGCTAGAGTAATAATATTCTTTGCCTTTTTCTCAGCCTCTTCTTTTGCTCTATCTTCAATGTCTTTTGCAAGTTTAATAGCATCTATCTTAGCCTCTTCGGTATAACGGTCTATTATAACCTGCTTAGCCTCTTCTTTCGACATTGCACTAACTTTTTCTAATTCTTTGACAATGGATTCTTGCAAATCATCAAGAGCAGACTCTTTAGAATTAAGAGCCTCTATTTGATTACGTACTTTTTCTCTAGATACTTCTAACTCTTCAAGTTTTTTATCTAGAGATGCTTCACGTTTAGATAATAACTCTTCACGAGTGTATAAACGTTCTTCGCTACGTTTTGCTTCTTCTCTACGTTCCTTGTTCTCTTGTTCAAAGGTTGATTTTAAGATATTTATCTCTTTATTGGTCTGCTCGACCTGTTCTTTTTTTATCTTTTCTGCTTGTGCACGTGCTTCTTCGAGAATTTTATCCGCTTTCACTTTAGATGATTTAGATTTTTTATTAATAACAACGGCGTATACACCAATACCAGCGCCGACACCAATTGCTAACATAACTATTGATAAAATCCATACGACAGGAGTACTCACACATAGCATACTCATATTCGCTATGTTCATATATTCCTACCTTTTATGTCGCTATACGACATTATGATTATACACTAATGTACAAAATAAAGTCAACCATTTAGAAAATAAGTCAACTTATATTTGTTTTATTATTGTGTATTTTATATATGAAATACACTAAATATACTGATATATTAAGCGTCTAAATCAATAACTTCTATATTATCTATTACGAAAGCAATCAATTCATCCAAATTGATTTTTTTCTCCTCTCTCTCTGCATCTCTAATTTTAGGCTTAATTACAGGGTCTCTAGGTAAGAAAACAGTACAACAATCTTCATATGGAAGTATACTCGTTTCATATGTATTAATATCTTTCGCTATAGTTATTATCTCTTCTTTATTAAAACTTATCAACGGGCGCATTACAGGGTATTTCGCTACTGCATTAGTAGTTGTAAGACTCTCAATTGTTTGACTAGCCACTTGTCCCAAACTCTCGCCTGTCACTATCGTTTTGTATTTATATTTTTCACATAGGATATTCGCTACCCTAATCATAGAACGTCTTAGTAGATTTATAGCATAATCCGTTCTACAATTTACATGAAATTCTTCTTGAAGTTTAGTCATACTACAAACATACATATATCTAGCACCAACAAATTTCTTTATTGTATGTGCTAAATCTATTACTTTTTGTTTTGCTTGTGGACTAGTATACGGGAAACTATCGAAATGCAAGAAATCCTGTCTCAACCCACGCTTTGCCATACAGAAGCCAGCTACAGGACTGTCTATTCCTCCACTTAGTAGAAGTAAACCATCTCTATTCTCTCCTAGAGGCAGTCCAGAATACGCATAGGTAATATCATAGAATACATAAGTTTTGCCATTTTCTCTAATATCAACGTGAATTATACAGTCTGGATTATGTATATCAACTCTAGCATTTGGATTAGCATTTAAAACCATCTCTCCTAAATCGGCGGCAAAATCATTTGATTTGATTGGAAATGACTTATCTGCTCTATTAACATCACACTTAAATGTAGAATTTATCTTGATATCTCTAACATAAGATGAGATTGTATCCACATCATTGTCGAGTTCGACCGCTTTAGATATTGAATGTACACCAAATACACATCTTATAGCATTAATAATTTCGTCTTCATCTTCAAAGTTACGCACTAATAATCTAGTTTGAATATTCTCAACTGTACAATTAAATTCCTTCAAAGCATGTTTAATGTTGTTAAATAACAATTTCGTAAAATATTTCTTATTTCCACCCTTTAAATATATCTCATTGTATCTAATCAAAATTACTTTATTCATCTCTTTATCCTCGTTCTATATTCTTTTACCACTTGAGTTAGTTCATGACCTAATCTCACACAATCTTCAATAGACACATCTGCAAAACTTATCCTTACAGCACCTTCTATATATTCTCTATCTACTAATTGCGACACTACTCTATTGTGACCAGCCTTACTATTGCACGCAGATCCAGTGCCTATTATGTAACCTTTGCTCTCTAACATATGTTCTATCGTCTCACCACGCACACCTTTGAAACATATAGAGATTATATTATCTACACATCCCTCGTTTGACACCAAGGTATAGTCCCCCGACAGATTATCTAATATCGCTAATTTATGCTTAGAATAATCTTTAAATTCCAAGCGTTCTACAGCCGTCTTATAAGCCATAATTGCAGGAAAATTCTCAGTGCTGGAGCGTAAATTCATCTCTTGACCACCACCCAATAAAAATGGTTTAAATTTATTAGGATTAGCTATATATAATGCCCATATACCTTTCGGGCCGTTAATTTTATGTGCAGACATAGTATAGTAATCTACATTTATATTCTTAAGATTAATGTCCAATTTACCCACAGCTTGTACACCGTCACTATGGACTATAACTCTAGGATTTTTTGCTTTTATCATTTTTACAATTTCGGCTATATCGTTCACTGCTCCAGTTTCATTACTGACATGAATAATAGACACTAATGCCGTTCTGTCGTCCACCATATCAATCAGTGCGTCTATATCCACTGAGCCGTTTTGATTAAGTTTAGTAAACTCGATGTCGTACCCTTGCTCTTTATATTTCTTCGCTGTTTCATAAATAGAACTATGCTCACCCGCACTAAAAATATATTTCTTGTCCATTCTCGTAATACAAGAATGTAGTACAGCATTATTCGCCTCAGTAGCAGAACCTGTAAATATGAAAGTAGATTTGTTCTTACCCTTAAATTTATTTATGAAAAACGTTCTCACCTGCTCCAACCTTTGTTTAACAGAGGTGGCAGATTGATATAATGCACTTGGATTAAAGTAATATTCACTACTAGATACATATGTTTCTAAAGCCTCTTTACTTATCTTAGTAGTTGAAGCGTTATCAAAATACAACATACGTTCATTATATCACATAGTTTAATATTTATCAATATTTATGGTATTAGATTTAAAGATTTACCTAGACTTCCACCGTTAAGATAGACTTCAGGCACTTTACCTACAATTATACTTTCAGCCAACATCACTTGGTTGTTAGAATATACGTCGAATGCTTTAATGGGCAAAACTATACTAACATGAACACTGACATATAGATACAAAGTGTGTTTGGTCATATTTATACCAACGGAGGTAAATTCACTCTCGAAATTACTGCTTACCGCACCAATAGGAACTAATTTTAAAGTAATCTTTGGCCCTCTGCCTATTAAAACTGGCATACCTGTAAATGTTCCTATATTCAACCTCAATCCATCCTCTCCTAAGTAATTCATCTGTAGTTGAGTTTCTTTCACTATCTCACGTGTAATGCTATTAATCTCATATTGATTAGCAGAGAAAGAGGAAATCTCTCCCGTTTGAGTATATGTAACATCAATTAAAGTATCATAACTTAATGTTCTATTGACCACATTGCTCACTGCGGTATTTACAGCTTTTTCTGTTAATGACCTGGTTTCCGCTACTGTGTATGTCTTAATAATTGGACTAACAATAGAAAAATAATACACTATTATTATCATGAAAATAAAAAAGATGATGAGGCTGAATTGTATTTTTTTCTTCTCTTTTGGCTTACCACATCTTCTTTCCATACTATATATTTATTAAATTAAATTGCTAATATTATCTTTCGCTACATTTCGCCAATTTTTTAATGTCCTCCACGTTTAGATTTACTACTGAATATTAAGGCAAAGATAAATGATGCAAAGATTGCCATTGATATTCCTCCAGCAGCTGCCGTTAATCCACCAGTGAAAATACCTATTACGCCATATTCCTTTACAGCCAACATTGCACCCCTAGCAAGCGTTGCACCGAAACCTATTATTGGCACACTTGCACCAGCCTTCGCGAACTCTTTAAATGGAGCGTAAATATTGAACACTTCAAGTATCATTCCTATTATTAAGAATAAAACCAAAATTCTTGCTGTAGTTATCTTTGTCCTAATGACTAAAATTTGAGCAAGGAAACATATCAGTCCACCCACCAAAAATGATATAACATAATCCCATATATTAATCATTATTTTTCTCCTTTTTTGTCTTAGTTTTTTTCACAGTTGTCTTGATTTCTTCATCGTCAGGAACATACTCTAATTCCACAGCATGAGCTATACCTGGGATTGTTTCTCCTTGCTGTGCTGTAGTGGTGCTCATCAATGCACCAGTAGATACTATCAACACTCGCTTAAACTCACCCAACTTCAATTTATGAATAATATACGAATTCAGTATACTTGCACTACATCCAGCACCACTGCCACCCATGAAAACACGTACGGTTTTATCATACATCATACAGCCACAATCAGCGTAGTTCTTTCCCATAATTACACCATCATGTTCCATAAGATCAATTAAAATCTCACTGCCCAACTTACCCAAATCACCCGTAGCAATAAAATCATAATCTTTAGAAGAGCGTTTCATATTTGTAAAATGAGCAATGATAGTATCACTAGCAGCAGGAGCCATGGCTGCTCCCATATTATTGACATCCGCTATACCAAAATCTGTCACTTTACCAAAAGTTACAGCAACCACCCTAATTTTGCTTTTAGTCTTTGATATAACACTAGCACCTCCGCCAGTTATTGTCCATTGAGCTGTAGGAGGTCTTTGATTTCCTAATTCTAACGGAAAACGATACTGTCT